>NZ_JBIJFP010000021.1:0-27700 GCF_057744235.1 Fluviibacter sp.
TCATCCATGAGATGGATTGACGATACGGCAAGGTCAAAATCAAATCGCCGGAATCGAAAATCTCCGGCAATCCTTTGCCTGGCTTGAGCTCGGGCGTGTTAATCATTCAATCTAGCGGACAGTAGTGTCCTCATTTTAAAAAAGGGGATTTCGGAAAACTCAAAATACCAGTTCCAGACCGCAGTGCTCAGGAAATAATTGGTGATTTTTACTTTGTAGTTTCAGAACGTATAAATCTTCTTCGCGAAACTAACGCCACCCTCGAATCCATCGCCCAGGCATTGTTCAAATCGTGGTTTGTTGATTTCGACCCCGTCCGCGCCAAGATGGAAGGGCGCGCGCCCGAAGGTATGGATGAAGCGACAGCGGCGCTGTTTCCTGATTCGTTTGAAGAGTCGGAGTTGGGGGTGGTGCCGAAGGGGTGGAATCCCGTCAGACTGGATTCGTTTATCGAGTTGGCTTACGGGAAAGCCCTGAAGGCTGAAAATCGTAGAGCAGGTCCCGTTCCCGTGTATGGGTCTGGTGGTATTACAGGTTGGCATGACCAACCGCTTGTCGAGAGTGAATCGATTGTTGTCGGACGAAAAGGCACCGTCGGAAGTATTTATTGGGAAAGCCGCCCCTTTTTTCCAATCGATACAGTTTTTTATGTCAAAGCCACCAAGCCCTTAGTTTATTGCTACCAACTCCTTAAGAAGCTGGGCCTAGAATCCATGAATACAGATGCAGCGGTGCCTGGGTTGAACCGTGAGAATGTTTATAGGCTTTTGGTTCCCGGTGCACCGACAAATGTCGTGGCCGCGTTCGATCAAGTTGCTTCAAAGTTACGTGACGCAATAGATGAGAAAGATCGCCAATCTAAAAACTTAGAGGCTCTACGTGACACCTTGCTCCCCCGCCTAATCTCGGGCCAGCTGCGTTTGCCTGACGTTTGTCGGTGAATCGCCCGGTGTTTACCAGACACAATTGAGCCCGTTGCAGTGCTGCTGACTAAACTATCCTGAATGAACGCCATTGGCGTGGCAAATAATACATACGCGCCACTGTAAGGGGCTGGCTAAGGATTGTGGTGTGACAGGTGTCTTCGAGTTCTGGAGTTCCTGTTACACCCAGATTAATCCGGCCTTCGGTGTTCATCCCCGAATCTCGAACAACGGCATACGTCCTAGACAATTCGCGATTTAAGTCCTAGTATTCCACTAGGGTATATGCTCGGGTAGGTTTCTAGGGAGCGCTTTATTCGCTGCATAGACGTCTTCACTGAACATTAACCAGAAGTCGAAGAATCTCCGCTTGATTGAAATGCCTTTGTTTGATGGTAGACGACCTAATCCTATGAACAATAAACCCCTTCCGATCTCCGTTGCATGGCTTGGCTATGGCGGCTTGATCCCATTTCTGGCTTTTGCAGCGCTATCTCTGACTGAGCCAGCACACCAGCTCATCTATCGCAGTGCTTTATTTTCGTATGGTGCTGTCATCCTCAGCTTCGTAGGCGCCATTCAATGGGGCTTCGCCATGGTCGCGCCCGAACTGACTGATTCCCAGCGTCGGAGCGGATACATCTGGAGCGTTGTGCCGGCATTGATTGCATGGTTCACCGTATTTTTGGGACCCGTGATGAGTGGTCTTTTTCTCATTCTGGGATTCTTGATTCAGTACTGGCGTGATCTCACGCTGAGATTTCAATTGTCTTTGCCCAGTTGGTTTTTGCCGCTACGCCTTCGCCTGACGCTAGTCGCATGTATCTCGCTGGCACTTGGCATTTACTCAGTCTTCTAACTTATCCGGAATCCCAATGCGGAAGCCGTACGACTACATCTCGTCGATTAATTAAAAGGAAAAATCATGGATGCCATTGAAGCGATTCGCCAGCGCCGTGCAGTGAAGCACTTTGATCCGAATCACCGCTTCACAGAGGATGAAATCAAGCTGCTTCTGGATGTTGCCACCCAATCGCCGTCTTCATTCAATATCCAACACTGGCGTATTGTTAATGTCACTGACCCAGCGTTACGGGGGCAGTTGCGTGAAGCGGCTTTCGATCAGGCCCAGGTCACAGACGCATCGCTATTATTTGTTATCTGCACCGACATTAAGGCTTGGGAAAAGGATCCTCAGCGTTACTGGGTGCATGCGCCGAAGGAGGCCCAAGACATCCTCGTTCCTTGGATTAATCCTTTCTATAGCGGCAAAGATCAGCTCCAGCGAGACGAAGCAATGCGGTCGGTGGGCCTCATTTTGCAAACCCTCATGATCGGTGCCAAAGCGATGGGCTATGACTCCTGCCCGATGATTGGTTTTGATATTGAAAAGGTTGGACAGCTGGTCAACCTGCCAAACGATTACGCCGTCGGTGCCATGCTGGTGATCGGTAAAGGCATTAAGCCCGCTTGGCCCAAGCCAGGGTTTATCCCAATGAGCGAAATGGTCGTTGAGAACCACTTCTAAAGTTCAGCGGCCTCCTCCGGGAGGCCGTTTTTATTTTTAGCGACGATTCGAGAGGCTCATCTGGTGAGACTCTCGGCAAATATGATGACTCCCATGCCCGATCTCAAGGGTGAACACATAAGGAGCCTCATCATGAAAAACCTAATTGTCTGGATTGTCCTGATTTCTACCGCCGCTATGGGGGTTGCCGTTGCCCAGCCAGATGGCGGTGAGTTTGTCGCCGTTATTAAAACCGAGCAGACGCCTGTTGCCTGACCTGAGCTGGTTTGCGGCATGGCCCCTCCGTCAGGCAGAGGGGCCGGGTTGGTTTAATGCATGCCGTGTGCTGCCGGGCTGCTATGTGCCGGCATGTCGTGCACCATGTCACCCTGGTAGCCCAGCAGGGCGGGGTCCATCATGCCGGCGATCATGGCGAGGTGGGCAAAGACCAGAAACACGGCCACGTAGATGGCGTGGTAGCCAAGCTTCCGTTCTTCCGAAGCGCTTTTGTGGATGAGCCCCAGGTCCTGCAGCGCAATGAGCACCATGGGGATGCCACCGATCAGATACGTCGAGACAGCAATCACATCGATGATGGTGCGCCATTCCCCGGCACGGGTAATCGGCACGACGGCATTGACGAGCAGGTACGCAATAATCCCAATGAAATAGAGTCCGACAATCACCCCGGCCATGCGATTGAGGTTGCGTACCCAGCCGTGCAGCTGACGCGTATAAAGAATGTAAAGCTCGGTTATGGCCACGGTTTCGGCCAGTACGACAGGAATGGCCATAAAAAGGATGAGGTTCCAGGGCTGGTTGGTGGCCAACAGCTCCATGTAATGAGTCATGTTCATTGTTAATCTCCAGATAGGTATCACAGCCCGTGCGTGCGCAGGGGCAAAGTGGGTGCAGCGCTATCAGGTGATTTGCCGTGGCGGGCGGTACAGCCCTTCAACCCGGGTAGTGAGTCTTAAAACGGGCGTGAACCAGATGTGCTCACCGAGGCTAAAGTCGGTGACGAGAAGCTGGGTTGGCGGCACGATTCCAACAAAGCTGAAACAACAGTTGTGCGAAAGCTTGGTGCCATGATGCGTGTCGTGCTGGATGCTGTCGTGCGTTATGTCGCTGTCGGTTGCCGACAATATCGGGCAATCGTCGTGGTCGTTGTGACCCTGATGGCTTGCTGCCGTTGTTGTTGCGGTCGACACGGAAATATCGGCGACAACACTAGCGTTGCTGGCCACTGGGGCGAGCATGACGCAGATGGCAACGAGAAGGGTTATCAATTTTTTGATGCGCACGTTTGCATTATGCGCTGCTATGATCTTGCAAGACAAGATGTCGATGAACCCAACAAGTCAATAAGGTGATTCAAAGGGGCGCTATGAGCAAAAGATATGTGATGTCGGTGGTTCTGGGGGCTGCATTGTCGTCAATTCTGGTCACTCATGTGAACGCGCAGGAATCGTTCCGTGACCGACAGATTGATGACCGCTTCGATCGCGCCGATAAGAATCATGATGGCAGGTTGACGCTGGAAGAAGCGCAGGCCGGTATGCCGAAAGTTGCGGCCAATTTCGACAAGATTGATACCCAGAAACGGGGTTATGTCACAGTTGATCAGATCAAGGCTGCAGCAGATCGCTAAGCGTTATTAATTTTCAGGAGGAAGAAATGTCACAAAAGCATTGGAATCTATCTCGTGTGAATCGAGTTCTGGGCGCGTCAATACTGGTTTTGGCAGGTGCCATGCCGTTAACAGCGGAGGCACAGTGGGTCTTTGTTGCTCGCCATGTTGTGGGCCGGGTCCAGCAAGTGACGCAGCAGCAGGACGATTCGACGACAGGCGCTCCGCAGCGTGTGACCCAGGTCGCTACCGTGGTGCTCGATGCGCCGGCGAACCGTGTGTATCAGGTAGCAACGAATGCGACGAGCACGAATCAGCAAGTCACGGTGGTCAGGAATGATCCGGCAACGATGACGATCAATATTAAAGAAGGTGATCAATCAGCCACGCTGAGTGTGACGGCGCTGAATGAAAACCAGTCGCAGCTGATGATTGTGGGTTCGGCACCGGCCGGAGAAAACCCAGAGACCACTCGGATTGTGAATGCAGCCCTCCGTCTGTGTGGCGATCTGGGTAAAACCTGCCAGATTGGTAATAATTGAACGAATGACTGAACCGATCCGTTTAACGCAGTACAGCCACGGTGCTGGCTGCGGTTGTAAGATTTCCCCGAAAGTCCTGGATGTGATTGTGGCCGGTAGCGGCCTTCAGAATCTGGATCCTCGCCTGTGGGTGGGTAACGCTTCGCGTGACGATGCTGCCGTGTACGCGATTGATGACGAACGTGGCGTGGTATCGACGACCGATTTTTTTATGCCGATCGTCGATGATCCCTTTGATTTTGGCCGGATTGCCGCAACCAATGCCATCAGTGATGTTTATGCGATGGGGGGAACGCCGCTCATGGCGATTGCCATTCTGGGCTGGCCGGTGAATGTATTAGCACCTGAGGTGGCGCGTGAGGTTGTGCGTGGTGGGCGCAGTGTTTGCGATGATGCCGGGATTCCGCTGGCGGGTGGCCATTCGATTGATGCACCGGAGCCAATTTTTGGCCTGGCAGTGACAGGGTTAGTGGATAAGGCCAGCATGAAGCGTAATGACACGGCGGTGGCCGGTTGCCGACTCTATTTAACCAAACCACTGGGGGTGGGGATTCTGACGACAGCCGAAAAGCGCGGCGTATTGCAGCCCGATCATGTGCATGTGGCGCGTGATTGTATGACACGACTGAACAAGGTGGGTGCAGCGTTCGGGAAATTGCCAGGCGTGACGGCGATGACTGATGTGACAGGTTTCGGCTTGCTGGGGCATCTGGTGGAAATGGCCGATGGGAGTGGGCTGACCGCGGTGCTAGAGGCCGACACCGTGCCGATGTTACCCGGGGTGGCGGCCTATCTGGCGGCGGGTTGTATTCCCGGGGGAACGTTGCGTAACTTTGATAGTTATGGCGACAGGATTTCCCCATTGAGCAATGACCAGAAGCACCTGCTCTGCGATCCGCAGACGAGTGGCGGTTTGCTCGTGGCCGTAACGCCGGAAGGTGATAACGAATTTCTTGCGGTGGCAGAGGCTGCAGGGCTATTGCTACAACCGATTGGTCATTTGATAGCGCAGCAAACGCAGGCAGTTGTGGTTCGCTAATGCTGCCAATCGTTAAGGATTACCGGGCGATTTTTCTCAGTGGGGTGCCACTGATGGATACGCGTGCCCCGATAGAATTTAATCGCGGAAGTTTTCCGACAGCGCTGAGCCTGCCGCTGATGACGGATGATGAGCGGGCGCAGGTAGGTACCTGTTATAAGCAGCAGGGGCAGGATGCCGCCATTGCGTTGGGGCACAGGCTGGTGTCCGGCAATACCCGTGAGGCACGTATTGCCGCATGGGCGGCCTTTGCCCGGCAACACCCGGAGGGTTATCTATTCTGCTTCCGGGGAGGCTTGCGCTCACAGACGGTGCAGCGTTGGCTGGCTGAAGAGGCCGGGATTCGTTATCCCCGTATCGAGGGTGGCTATAAAGCCATGCGTCATTTCCTGATGGCAACGACAGCGGCGGTCGTTGCTCAGCGTTCCCTGGTGGTCGTGGGTGGTATGACCGGCACCGGTAAAACCGAACTGCTCGCAACATTGCCGCATGCCGTGGACCTGGAGGGTTTTGCCAATCATCGTGGCTCCAGTTTTGGTAAGCGGGTAGGCGGCCAGCCTGCCCAGATTGATTTCGAGCATCGCCTGGCGCTGCGCTTGCTGCAGCTGGATGCTGAAGTGTCCTCGGCGCTGGTGGTCGAGGATGAGGGGCATTTCATCGGCAGTTGTTCCTTACCGGATGGGCTGTACGCGCAGATGGGCCGTGCACCGATCGTCTGGCTGGAGGATGATTTCGAGAGTCGGGTTGACCGGATCTTGCAGGATTATGTGATCAATCAGCTGGCCGACCACGAAGCGGCATTTGGCATCGAGGCGGGGCTTCAGCACTTTGTTGTTCACCTGCAACAAAGCCTGTCGAAGGTTCAGAAACGTCTCGGTGGTGAACGTTACCAAAGAGCCGCAGCCATGATGAATGAAGCGCTGGCCGCACAGGCGGCGTCTGGCAATGTGAGTGGCCACCGTGAATGGATTCGACTGCTGCTTCAGGAATACTATGATCCGATGTATGTCCATCAGAAAGCCAGTAAAGAAGGCCGAATTGTGGCCGCGGGCGATGCAGAAGCCCTCCGGCAATACTTGATGTCATAAATAATTCATAAAAAATTGAGGGTAGTGGCAGTAAATTCGGCAGTTGTTGATTGCCGTTCCGGCACTGAATTTCAGAAAGCCATCCTCATGAAAAAGAAAGACGTCTCGCCAGCATCCGCCGCTATCCATGAAAGCTCGCTTGGCGAGCTCTATCAGCGATTGGAAAAAGATATTCTCGATAGCCTTGATGAAGAGCTTGAGATGGAGCTCGACGATCAGCGCTTTAGCGATGAGCTGAGTGGTTCCGAGGATGCGATCAAGATCCGAAACCAACGTCGCCTCTACTTCCGCGAGCTACTGCGCCTGCAGGGTGAGCTGGTCAAGCTGCAGGATTGGGTGGCGCATACCGGTTACCGGATGATTATCCTTTTTGAGGGTCGGGATGCTGCAGGTAAGGGCGGCGTCATCAAGCGGATTACGCAGCGTCTGAATCCGCGGGTTGTACGCACGGTGGCTTTGCCGGCACCCAGTGACCGGGAAAAGACCCAGTGGTACTTTCAGCGGTATGTGCCGCATTTTCCGGCAGCAGGAGAAATTGTCTTGTTTGACCGCAGTTGGTACAACCGCGCCGGGGTCGAGCATGTCATGGGTTTTTGCTCGGATGAGGAATACAAGGAGTTCTTCCGGTCTACCCCGGAGTTTGAGCGGATGTTGGTCCGTTCAGGTATCAAACTCGTCAAATACTGGTTCTCGATCAACGATGACGAGCAGCATGCCCGCTTTCTGAGTCGAATTAACGATCCGCTGAAGCAGTGGAAACTCAGCCCAATGGATCTGCAGTCACGCGTGCGTTGGGAGCAATACACCCATGCCAAAGAAAAGATGCTCAACAAGACGCATATTGAAGATGCGCCATGGTGGGTAGTACCGGGTAATGACAAGAAGGCCGCACGACTCAATTGTATTCGTCACTTGCTGTCACAGGTGCCCTATAAAGACGTCATCCATGAAGAAGTCATTTTGCCGGAACGAAAACATAATCCGGATTACGTAAGGCACCCTGTTCCACAGGAAATGATTATTCCGGATTATTACGGTTTTGGGCCAGAGGGTTCGGAAACCGAAATTTAAGCACATTGATTTCGACAACCTTACAGGCAGAAACGGCGTAGGGCGCTTAGGGTCAAACTGAAGGCAGGTGAACGAGCGCCCAGGTTTCGACAATTCTGAACAAGCACTGGACTCCCGCAATTGCGCCGGGTCGGCTACTGTCCATCGTTGGCAAACAGCATGAGCGGCTCGCCCATGCGGATCGGATGATTTTCTGCAATACCTGGGGCGAAACGCATTGGTTCTGGAAAGAACAGGATGATGGTCGAGCCATGTTCGAACCATCCTAGCTCGTCTCCCTTTCTTGCGCTGTAATCGGTCGGCAGAATGTTCGGCCCTTTGTAGCGAAGGTTAAGCGGTGTATCAATACAGTGGAGGCGGATGCTGGCCACCAGAATCGCCGCCACAGGCACCATCAGGAAGGGGACTGTTTTACCGTCCTGGCGGTGATGGGTACTTTCGATAACCGCCCGCTCATTCTTGCAAAATAATTGTTCGACACGTTTGAGGGCAATCGGGTTGACGTTCCAGGTGTCGCCGGAGATGTATGTCACACGGTGAATGTGACAGTCTAAAGGGGCGTGGAAGCGATGGTACATCCCGGCCGTGATGCGTATCGTGAGATAGCTACCATTGCGGAAGTTGTCGACCAGTTGTTTTTCCGGGAGCAGGTCGGCAATGGAGTACGGGAAGCCTTTCGCCTGAAAGACGGTCGTGTCATGAATCGTACCGTGCGCACCAATAATGCCATCACACGGACTCGTCAGAGTATCGGGCCCAGGGCAGATAGTGCGGGAACCCGGTTTCAATTCGCGAATAAACGCGTCATGCAGGCTGTCGAATCGCTGCTTTTTGGCATCTGAGAGGTCGACACGGGAGAAAAATCGCCAGAGCGCAATGGAGATGGACCTGACCATCGGCTGCCGAATTTTACTGAAGCGTCCCATGAACAGCGTTGCGCTTCGACGCGGAATCCGGTTGGTGAGGAGGAAATTGAGATCTTCCTGTAACAGGCATCGTTCGAAGAGTTGACGGATTTTCATGTGGATGTAACGAGGATTAGATAGAAATAGCGCATGGAAAACTTAATGAACGACACCGTGCTTACGCTGCTGGCGGTGGGTGCTGGTTTAGCAGCAATACCCAAAGTCCGGGCACGTCTGACTCTTTCGCGGGCAAAGCACCGGTCACTGGCCGGTCATTCGCGAATGGCCAAGCGTATCGCCCGATTAATACCGTTTTATGAATATGACGAATATCGGTTTTTTAGAGCCGATGACGCCCCGGAGTCGATTGTTGAAAAAAGAATCCGCGGTCTGAATGACCTTTCAGAGATCTATCGACGAAAATTCAAACGTTCTGCGGCAATGACGACGCAAGCGGCGGAGATGATTTCCGATCTGAAGTTTACGGGTGCCTATCGTGTGCCTTATCAGTTCTCCCGTTTTCTAAGATCACGTTTACAGGCAGGTTCTTTCGTCAACAGTTCCGGTGGCGTGTTTGTGACGGATCTCGATGGCAACTTCTTTTATGACTTGACCGGGTCTTATGGCGTCAATGTGTTCGGTTATGACTTTTACAAGTCCTGTATTGCCGAGGGCGCACGTCGGGTAGAAAACCTTGGCCCGGTTCTGGGCTCATATCATCCGGTTGTTCTGGAAAACGCAGAAAAGCTGAAACAGATTTCAGGGTTGGACGAAGTCTCGTTCCATATGTCAGGAACGGAAGCCGTTATGCAGGCAGTGCGGCTTGCCCGCTACCATACCGGTAAAAAGAATCTGGTCCGGTTTTGCGGCGCTTATCATGGCTGGTGGGAAGATGTGCAACCGGGTATCGGTAATCCGATGCCCCCCGGCAAAACCTATACCCTGTCGGATATGTCGGCACGTAGCCTGTCTGTGCTGAAGATGAGAAACGATATTGCATGTGTCTTGATCAATCCCTTGCAGGCATTGCATCCTAACAGGTCCGCACCAGGTGATAGTGCGCTTGTGGATAGCGGCCGGTCGGCTGGCTTTGATCGACAGGCTTACACCGCATGGCTGCAGCAACTTCGTGACGTCTGTACCAAAAAAGGCATCGTCCTGATCCTCGATGAAGTCTTTGTGGGCTTCCGGCTCGCACCGGGAGGCGCTCAGGAATATTTCGGCATTCAGGCCGATATTGTGACCTACGGTAAGACCTTGGGTGGCGGTTTGCCGGTCGGCGTCGTCTGTGGTCGGCGAGATCTGATGCAACGCTATCGCCAAAATAAGCCAGCAGATATTTGCTTTGCCCGCGGAACATTTAACGCGCATCCTTATGTGATGGGTGCGATGCAGGTGTTTCTTGAGCGTTTGAATGAATTTGAAATTCGCTTGATGTACAGCAATCTTGACCACACTTGGGACGAGCGTTCGCGAAATCTGAACGAGCGACTCGCTGCTGAGGGATTGCCAGTGTGTGTGGCAAATATGTCTTCCATCTGGACCGTGAGCTACACACAGGCCTCGCGTTACAACTGGATGTTCCAGTACTATCTGAAGGCTGAAGGGTTACTGTTAAGCTGGGTTGGGACCGGGCGCTTTATCTTCAGCCTGAATTACACAGATGCCGATTTTGCGATGGTCGCCAACAAATTTATGCAGGCTGCCCGCCGGATGGTGTGGGACGGCTGGTGGTGGCCTGCCTCTGAACTGACTAATAAGTCTATTCGCCGTGGCATCCTGTCAGAAATGCTGCGTGCCAGAATTGGCGCAAAATGAACCTGGCTACTCCGAGGTATTGGCGCTCCAGAAAGCCTGAGTAACGAATGGATGCTGGGCCAGGTTGTGAACCATCTTGTCCATCAGTGGTCCATCAATCGCGGTTGACGCTAACACCGCTTCGATTTCCACATCGTTTTCGCCAAAGGGGTGCATATCCAGTTCTCGGCTGGGATAGCCTGCCTGGTTAAGCTCTGCCATCAGCGCTGCCATGGCTTGTTTCTGGGTGTGTGCTGGTGTGATGATAAAGACCGCATGGGTGGCCTCGACGCTGTCTGACCCGAGAGGTTGGCGGTTGATCTTGTCGGCCACTGGGCGCAATAGTGTGTTGGCAGCCAGAACGAACGTAGAGCCTAGTATGGCTTCAATAAGCAGATCGGCACCTGCGCATGCGCCAACAGCAGCCGACCCCCATAAGGTGGCTGCTGTATTGAGGCCGCGGACATTGCCTTCCTCACGCATAATGACGCCCGCCCCGAGAAAACCAATGCCCGATACGACGTAAGCGACGACATGAACCCCCCCTTCGTGTCCGCCCAGGGTGGCCGCCATGTCGACGAACAATGCGGCTCCCACGGCGACCAGCACATTGGTGCGTAGCCCGGCTGTCCGTTGCCGGTACTGCCGTTCGAACCCGATGAGGCCACCGAGGATGAATGCGGCACTCAAGCTGATCAGCGTATCGGTCAGAATCGCCAGATTAATGTTTGAAAAAGCGCTGGGCATGGTGTCTGCTCATAAAAAAAGCGCCCCGAAGGGGGCGCTGAGGGGGGCGGCGTTATTAAACGGCGGCTTTGACTTCGTCATCATGTACGTGGTTCATAGGATCAATCAGCTGACCACGCATCAGATAAAACGGTGATTTGTAATACATCTTTAGGTCGTGAACCGGGTCTGTCAGGATCTTGGTCATCCAGACCAGACCGGTTTGTACGTCGCGGATAAAAAACAGATGTACGGTCCGGAATAGAAGACCACCGACACCGATGGCAAGCCAGATAATGCCGATGTGATCAATGGTGTCCTTCGTGGTTAGCGGTGCCTCGAAAATGCCAAAAAGCGTTGGACTGATTAGCAACAGTAACGGCGAGGTCAGCCAAATGGCAATGAGTACGATTTTGCGCTGCAGGTTGTAGCCAACTTTAATGGCTTCCTTGTATTCGTTCGTGGCGTGGTTCACCGTGTCGTAACCCTGAGGCTCAAAGAAGAAGTGACCTGACTGACGGGTGCCCATGGACCATACCCAGCCGATGATGGCGGCGGCGGCCGGGTCACTGAATACCAGACTGTACGCTGTCAGAAAACCCAGTGCGCTCAGAAAATGCAGTGTCTGATTGATCCGGCTATGGTGGTAGTAGCGGTGATCATCCCAGCGCTGTTCTTGCAGTGTTGCCCAAAAGTTTTTCATGGTGGCTCCCTAGAGTGGATGGCTTAACGATAGGGAGCGATTGCTACAGAAACATTAAGGCTTCAAGAGGTTTTTATGACAGGTGCTATTTCACAAATTTTTAAAAATTCCGTCTTAATTCCTTTATAAAAAGTCGTGATCATGGCGCAAGTTGATGTGGCGGTGCCAATAGATCAGGGGAAGCGATGGACTCAATTGTGATCGAGCAGCTTGCGGCAAGAAAGCGGACGTTACGACTCTCCATTGTGACCGAGACGTATCCACCCGAGGTCAACGGTGTTGCGTTGTCATTGTCGCGTTTTGTCGATGGCTTGCTCCAGCTGAATCATGAGATTCAGCTGATTCGTCCCCGTCAGCAGCGCGATCGAGAGTCTGTCACGGCCACGGGTATCGAAGAAGTGCTGACGACGGGCTTGCCGATCCCTAATTACCCTGATCTCAAAGTCGGGTTGCCTGCTAAACGACGTCTGGTGGCGCAGTGGACCAGGCGCCGGCCGGATCTAGTCCATATCGTGACGGAAGGCCCCCTGGGTTGGTCAGCGCTGGAGGCTGCCCGTAAATTGAGAATACCGGTCAGTTCCGATTTTAGGACCAACTTTCACAGTTACAGCCAACATTACGGCATTGGTTGGTTGAAGCGGCCGATCGTGGGTTATTTGCGTAAGTTCCACAATAAAACATCGATGACAACGGTGCCGACCGAACGGATGCGCTCTGAGTTGAGCGCTATCGGGTTTAAAAATGTTCGGGTGCTGTCTCGTGGGGTAAATGCCACGCTTTATGATCCGGCGCGCCGTTCAGAGGACCTGCGAGCACGCTGGGGGCTCAATGCTGACAATTTGCTATTGATCCATGTGGGTCGATTGGCTGCAGAGAAGAATCTTGAACTCTTGATTAAGGCCTATGAGTGCCTTAAAGCGCAAGATCCCAAGGTACGCTTGTTGCTGGTGGGAGACGGGCCAGAGAAAGCGGCCATGCAGGCGAGGGTGCCTGATGCGATTTTTGCCGGGATGCAAACCGGGGAAGATCTGGCGAGTCACTATGCGTCAGCCGATCTGTTTGTGTTTACGAGCAAAACTGAAACATTTGGCAATGTGACCCTTGAGGCGATGGCCAGTGGATTGCCTGTGGTCGCTTTTGATTATGCGGCAGCCGCGCAATATGTGACGCCTCAGAGTGGTTGTCTGGCGGATCTCGGTCGGGATGAAGACTTTTTACGGGGCTGTCAGGCAATGCATGCGGTATTTGTTCGGGATCCCTTGGCCTTCGCCGCGATGGGCCGTCACAGTCGCTTACGGGCTGAGCGGGAAAGCTGGCCGGTGGTAGTCAACCAGTTCGAATCGTTGTTGATTGAAGCGACACGACCAATTTAAGGGTGTGGTCGATAAATAGTTGTGCAGAGCAAAAAAAATGACGAATTGTCATAAATCGGTAACTTTGCATCCCTAGACTTCGATCATTGTAGTGATAAACGCCAGAAATAGTCTGGGCCAACCAAGGAGTTTGTTATGAACGTTTCGATCAATAAGCTGTTGACCGGCTTGCTCGTGTCTGCCGGCCTTGTTGCGGGTAGCGCACAGGCTGCTTCGCAAATTACGGGTGCGGGCGCGACTTTTCCGGCACCGATGTATGCTAAGTGGGCAGAGGCCTATAAAGGTCAGACGGGCACATCGCTGAACTATCAGGCGATTGGCTCAGGTGGTGGCGTGAAGCAGATCGTCGCCAAGACGGTTGATTTCGGTGCCAGCGATGACCCCGTTTCGGCCGCTGATCTGGAAAAGAATGGTCTTGCGCAGTTCCCGGCCATTATTGGTGGTGTGGTTACGGTGATTAACCTGCAGGGTATTGCTCCTGGTCAACTGAAGCTGAATAACGATGTGCTGTCGGATATTTTCCGCGCCAAGATCACCAAGTGGAATGATTCGGCGATCGCTTCGGTGAACCCGGGTGTGAAGCTGCCGGATACTGCGATTACGCTGGTCTATCGTTCGGATTCGTCGGGTACGACGGCGGTTTTCACGGATTTCCTGGCGCAGGTTTCGGCACCGTTCAAGGGCGTCGTTGGTGCTGGCAAGACGGTGAACTGGCCGTCCGGTGTGGGTGGTAAGGGTAACGCAGGTGTGGCTGCCAATGTGACCAAGATTGATGGTGCCATCGGCTATGTGGAATACGCCTACGCCAAGCAGAACAAAATGACCCATGTGTCGCTGATCAACCGTGATGGGAAGGCTGTGCAGCCGAATGAAGGCAGCTTTAATGCCGCCGCATCGAAGGCAAACTGGACGGGCACCCCGAATTTTGCGGTCAACCTGAACAATCAGCCGGGTGCCGCATCGTGGCCGATTACCTCGGCATCGTTCATCCTGATGCACAAGAAATCTGAAAAGCCGGAACAGAGTGCAGAAGTTCTGAAGTTCTTTAACTGGGCGCTGACCAAGGGTCAGAAGATGGCAACCGATCTGGACTATGTGCCGCTGCCGGATAACGCAGTTAAAGCGATCGTCAAGAGCTGGTCAGACATCAAAGGCCCGGATGGTAAGCCGGTGTACGTAGCGAAGTAATCTCTACCTAGTAGGCATGATGAGTCCTCCGGTCCGTGAACCCGCGGCCGGAGCTTCTCGCAAGAAACCGGAAATCCGGGAGTGATCGAGTGATTGAAACTAACGAAACTGTTGCCCAGGCGATGCAAAGACAGGCAGAAAAGTCTGCCAAGTTTCTGCGTCAGGATCGTCTGTTTGCGGGCGTGACCTTCAGCTTTGCGGCATTGGTGCTGCTGACGCTGTTCGGCATTCTTGTTTCTCTGTTTGTACAGGCGTGGCCGGCTTTTCAAGAGTTTGGCCTAGGCTTTTTTTACAGCACCACCTGGAGCCCGACCGACGGTAATTTCGGTGCGGGTATTGCCATCTGGGGGACATTGGTGACATCGCTGATTGCTTTGCTGGTGGGTGTGCCAATCAGCTTCGGCATCGCCATGTTCCTGACCGAATCCTGCCCGGTGTGGTTGCGTCGTCCTCTGGGGACGGCCATTGAATTGCTGGCGGGTGTGCCATCGATTATTTATGGTTTCTGGGGACTGTTTATCTTTGCTCCGCTCGTCCAGGAATATGTGCAGCCCTGGATGATCAAATGGTTCGGCGAACCGTTCTTTGCCGGCCCGCCCTTGGGGCTGGGCGTTTTTACGGCTGGTCTGGTTCTGGCGCTGATGGTCATTCCGTTCATCGCGTCGGTGATGCGTGATGTGTTTGAAACGGTGCCTGGGGTTCTGAAAGAGTCCGCCTACGGTATCGGTTGTACCCGCTGGGAAGTCGTCAAAAACATTGTGTTGCCCTACACCCGAGTGGGGGTGATCGGTGGCATCATGCTGGGCCTTGGGCGTGCACTGGGTGAAACGATGGCGGTAACCTTTGTGATCGGTAATGCCAACCGCTTCTCACTCAACTTGTTTGCACCAGGGAACTCGATCGCCTCAACGTTGGCGAATGAGTTTGCCGAGGCAGACCCGACCATGCACATTCCTGCACTGTTCGGCCTGGGCCTGATTCTCTTCATTATTACGTTCATTGTGTTGTCGGCTTCGGAATGGCTGATCAAACAGGGTGAGCGCAAGGCGGGAGCACGATAATGGACGCACGTTATCAACGCCGGAAATTTATCAACGGTCTGAGCACGGTATTGTCAGGTCTGGCCGTTGGTATCGGGCTGCTGGGTCTGGTCTGGATTCTGGCAACCCTGTTCATCAAGGGCCTGCCAGCCATGAACTGGGCCTTCTTTACCGAGTCGACGCCAGCACCGGGTTCAGAGGGCGGCGGCATGGCCAATGCGATTGTCGGCAGCTTTCTGATTGTGGGTCTGACCACGGTTGTTTCGACACCGATCGGTATTCTGGCGGGGATCTACCTGGCGGAATTCGGTGACCGGTCAAAAATTGCCGCAGTGACGCGCTTTGTGACGGATATCATGCTCTCAGCACCATCGATTGTGATTGGTCTGTTTGTGTATGCCCTGTTTGTGGCAACCACCAAGCATTTCTCAGGTTGGTCGGGTTCTATCGCGCTGGCACTGATCGCTGTGCCTGTTGTTGTACGAACGACGGAAAACATGCTGAAGCTGGTGCCCGGTAGCCTGCGTGAAGCCGCTTTTGCCCTAGGCATGCCGCGCTGGCGCGTAAGCCTGGATGTCTGTCTGCGTGCGGTACAAGGCGGTGTGATTACCGGCATTCTGCTGGCGGTTGCCCGTATTACCGGTGAGACTGCGCCGCTGCTCTTTACGGCACTTAATAACCAGTTCTTTAGCTGGGACATCGATCAGCCAATGGCCAACCTGCCGGTGACCATTTTTAATTTTGCCATGAGCCCTTACGAAAACTGGCAGCAACTGGCGTGGGGTGCATCTGCACTGATCGCTATTCTAGTGTTGCTGCTCAATGTGGTAGCTCGTGTCGTATTCCGTGAAAAAACTCAATCCTAAGAGGTAGTCATGTCTGAATTTCTTTCCGATCAGGGGATCAATGTTGCACTGAAGGTCCGTAATCTGGACTTCTACTACGGCAACTTCAAGGGTTTGAAATCGGTATCGATGGATATTGCCGAAAAGAAAGTGACAGCATTTATCGGCCCGTCGGGTTGCGGTAAGTCAACACTCCTGCGTACCTTTAACCGGATGTACGATCTGTACCCCGGGCAGCGTGCGGAAGGCGAAATTATCTTTCACGGCCAGAACACATTGGATCGTGGCGTTGACATGAATTTGCTGCGCGCACGTATTGGCATGGTTTTCCAGAAACCAACGCCGTTTCCGATGTCGATTTATGACAACATTGCATTCGGTGTACGTCTCTACGAGAACCTGTCCAAGGCCGAGATGGATAACCGTGTTCAGTGGGCGCTCGAACAGGCTGCGCTCTGGACCGAAGTCAAAGACAAGCTTAACCAGAGTGGTCTGTCCCTCTCAGGTGGCCAGCAGCAGCGCCTCTGTATTGCCCGCGGTGTCGCCGTGAAGCCGGATATTCTGTTGCTTGACGAACCGACATCGGCGCTGGATCCGATTTCGACTGCAAAGATCGAGGAGCTGGTGTTCGAACTGAAAAACGCCTATACCATTGCCATTGTGACGCACAATATGCAGCAGGCTGCCCGTGTGTCGGACTATACGGCCTACATGTATCTGGGTGAACTGATGGAGTTTGGTGTGACGGACGAACTGTTCATGAAGCCGAAGCGTAAGGAAACCGAAGACTACATTACGGGTCGTTTCGGATAAGTTCTTGCCTTAAAAGCCCGTGCACCTCTGAAATGTGCACGGGCTTTTTTATTGGCTAGTTCGGTGTGGTCACAATACGGTTTTCAGGAAACCAGGCTTCGAAGGTGCTGCCTTGGCCAACCACACTGTGTATCTCCAGATGGCCCTGGTGCCGAGTCAACGCGTGTTTGACAATGGCCAGCCCCAAACCTGTGCCGCCGGTTTCGCGTGAGCGCCCTTGATCGACTCTGTAGAAACGTTCCGATAAACGGGGGATGTGGATGGCGGGGATGCCAATGCCGGTATCCTGAACGCACAGCGCACCCTGATGGCCATCGCTGCGCCAAAATATGCGTATCTTCCCGCCTGCGGGCGTGTAGTTGACGGCGTTGTTGATCAGATTGCCGAAAATGCTGTGTAAAGCACTCTTGGAACCATGGATCTGAATATTGTTCGGGATTTCAACGGCGATGTCGTGCTCACCCGCAGAAATGGCTGCTGCTGAAATGATCAGGTCATCCACCAGGGGGGCGAGTGTGACATCGCTCTCATCAACCAGAATGGTACGGGTTTCAAGGGATGATAATGTCAGCAGATCCTGGACGAGACGCCCCATCTGCTGAGCTTGGGCCATTGCCAGGTCTAGGAAGCGCTGTCGCTTTTCGGCTGAAATTGTTTCGTGATGGGTCTGCAGCGTTTCAATAAAGCCGCTGATGACGGTGAGTGGTGTTTTGAGCTCATGAGAGACATTCGCGACAAAGTCACGGCGAACATTCTCAAGCTTTTCGAGTTGAGTCAGGTCTCGTAGGGCCAGGAGCAGGCGATCCTCGCCGTAGCTAATCAGATTGACCATGAAGCAGGTCTGGTCCCGACGGTTCGGGTGGTACATCAGGGGTTCAGAATAATGGCCGCTAAGTAGATAGGCAGCAAATTCCGGTTCGCGAATCAAATGCTCAATGGGTGTTCCAATGTCATGGCCAGGCTTCAGCTTGAGCATGTCGATTGCCAGGGCATTCATCCACAGAATGCGCCGGTGGGTATCCATGAACACTACGCCATCTGGTAAGGCTTCCAGGGCACTCTGAAACTGATCCAGTGCCTTTTCGAGCAGGTCTTTTTCGTGGCGTCGTGTTTTGACGCGGCGGTTCATCCGCGACACAAACTCGCCCCAGACGCCATCGGCATCAGGCACTGGATCATCCAGCGGGCCAGAGATCCAGGTCAACATCCGGTTCAGATATCGACGATGAACATACAGGCGGTATGCCAGAACGAGGGAAACAACAAGGAGCAGGCCTTCGAGAAATGTCATGTCATCGATGCAGCGGACGACATGGTGCTAGGCCGTCCGGTTTAGTCTGTTTGAGGCGAGAAACGATAGCCACTGCCCCGAACAGTCTGAATCAGGCTGTCGTGACCGCTAGCTTCCAGGAGAGATCTTAACCTACGAATGTGCACGTCAACGGTACGTTCTTCCACAAACACATGATCCCCCCAGACTTTGTCTAGGAGCTGGGAGCGGCTATGTACCCGCTCCGGATGCGTCATAAAGAAATGCAGCAGACGAAATTCCGTTGGTCCAATGACGAGACTCTGATCATTGGCGTATACCCGGTGCGTGACGGGATCCAGTACCAGGCCATCGACGGAGACTTTGTCTTCCGTGAGTTGGGGTTTGCGACGACGGAGGACGGCTTTGATTCGTGCGATCAATTCACGAGGTGAAAAGGGTTTCACCATGTAGTCATCAGCACCAACTTCCAGCCCAGTTACACGGTCTTGTTCGTCCGTTCTTGCCGTCAGCATGATGATCGGTACGTCTTTTGTGCGCTCCATGTCCCGCAAGCGCGTTGCGAACTGAGGCCCTGATTTTCCCGGTAGCATCCAGTCGAGAAGAATGAGATCCGGTAGGCTGACGGTAATCAGTTTTTCGGCTTCTTCGGCAGAGGCAGCCTCGATAACCCGGTGACCCGAGGTTTCGAGGTTGATCGAGAGTAGCTCGCGAATAGACGGGTCGTCTTCAACGACAAGAATGGTTGCAGCCATATCGGATAGGCGGTTAGACGCCTGTCTGGCTCTTATCGGTCAGTTGACTGCGTACCTGGTCAACACTGATGTGGCGAACATTCACGCCTTCTGAAATATAGATGACATTCTCGGCAACAGCGCGGGCATGGTCAGCAACACGCTCGATAGCTTTTGCCATGCTCATGATTTCTAACGATAGGGAGATGGTGCGCGGATCTTCCATCATGAAGGTAATCAGCTGACGGGTAATGCTGCGGTACTCGGCATCTACCATGTCATCAGCCTGTAGCACATCGGTAGCAGCCAGCGTATCCGAGCGGGCGAATGCATCCAGCGATTTGCGGAGCATATCCAGCGCATCTTCAGCCAGATGGCGCAGCTCTACCGAAGGGGTAAACAGTGTATGTTTTTCGTGGAGCGCCCGTGCAGTCCGTGCAATCTTGACCGCTTTGTTCCCGGCTTTTTCTAGTTCCAGTGCAGTTTTCTGAACGCCAATCACGATACGCAGATCAATCGCCGTCGGCTGTCGCTTTGCGATTAACTGGTTGCAGACCAGATCTAGCTGGACTTCAGCCTCATCAAGACGCGCATCGCCTTGCTCTACCATGGACAAGAGATTTTGGTCCGCTTCGTAAAGCCCCTGCATCGCTTGGCGCATCTGTTGTTCAACAATGCCGCCCATAAGGAGGACTCGTGACTTCAGATCGTCGAGTTCGATGTCAAATTGCTTGAGGGTATGTTCTGCCATGGTGAAAAACTCCCGCGCCTATAGGTATTAACGAGATTAGTATTTCACAGAAATGTGACAGTGATATTTCAATTTGGCCGTCGGCAGAGGCTCGCTGATCACTCACCGATTACGCCAAATTCTACAGATGTTTTTGTATAGAACAACTTGATGTCGGTGCTCTTGATGAGCTCGAAGAGCTTAGTGGCTTCTTGCTCGGTAACCACCATCACGACCATGACGGGTTGTTCTGATTGTTCAAAAAAACGCGTGGCATGAATCTGGCGGTCGCGTCCGAAACTTTCGTCGGCGTGAATCACCGTTGCGCCGCGGATGCCCATGATCTGGGCTTTTTCCAGCAGCCATTCCGCGATGGGTTGATCCTGGTATTTACGGTTCTGCAATGTGTAGAAATTAATCTGATAACCGTTCATGGCAACCTCTTAGGTGTGTCTGGCCAGCTGCATGGTCCACAGACCGGCAATGGTGGCGATAAGGGAGCAGCTCACGTGGACTGCCACGGAGGCTGAAGCCCAGGCGAAGCGGCCTTCTTGCAACAGCGTCACGACTTCCGCTGAAAAAGTCGAAAATGTCGTCAGGCCGCCGCAGAAGCCCGTGATAACGAATAAACGCCACTCCGGCGCGATGTTGCTGGCACTGGCAAAATAAGCGACGGCTAGCCCAATCATGTAGCCGCCCACGATGTTAGCGACCAGCGTGCCTGGTGGCAGCGTTGGAAAAAGTGCGTTGAGCTTCAGGCCAAGCTGCCAGCGCAGAAGGGCGCCTAGACCAGCGCCAACAGAAATGGCGAGAACGGCATTCAGCATGCTTTTGATCGTTTTGAGTGGGAAAAGTGCGCGCAGTACATTTTAAGATCATAAAGCATGATGACGCTTATATAAACTCCGCTGTTTGACCTGAGGTTGAAAGTACAGGATCATGCGCCTTGCGCATTTCAAGTTGTGTTGTTTTACTGGTGCGGCAAAGCCTGATGCTTTTGTCACCGTTCCTACTGTGCCCACTTGATTCTGATGGCGCTTGAACGTAACAGGAGTAGAGATTGGCTAAAGAAGAACTGATTGAAATGAGTGGTGTGGTCCAGGAAGTGCTGCCGGACTCACGTTTTCTCGTCGAGCTGGAAAACGGCCACTCAATAGTGGCTTATACCGCCGGCAAAATGCGCAAGCACCATATCCGTATTCTGGCGGGTGATAAGGTGACACTGGAGCTGTCGCCGTATGACCTGACCAAAGGCCGTATTACCTTCCGTCATATCGAAGGCCGGGGCCCCGCTCCTTCAGGCGGCAACCGCCGCTGATTGGACCCCGTCTTATGGCTGCTCCGGATGCATTGACCGAGCTGGTGCTGGAGACGGGGCCGAACCCCGTTTTCAGTGTGATCTGGATGCATGGTCTCGGGGCGGATGGGAGCGATTTTCAACCGATCGTTCCTTATCTAGGCCTGGATCCAGCAGTTTCTGTCCGCTTTATTTTTCCGAATGCACCGCAGATCCCCGTTACCTGCAACGGGGGCTTCATCATGCCGGCATGGTACGACATCATCTCGCTGTCGCCAGATAGCCGTGAAATCGACGAGGCCGGGCTGCTGGCTTCACGCGAACGGATTCGTGGATTGATTGCGCAAGAGTCGGCTCGTGGCATACCGGCTGGCCGCATTATTCTGGCGGGATTTTCCCAGGGAGGTGCCGTCGCCTATCTGAGTGGGCTGACGCATGACGAACCTCTGGCGGGTATTGTGGCGTTGTCTACCTACATGCCCAGCCCGCAGCAGGTCGAAGATGGTGCCACCACTGGCGGGCGTGCGACGCCATTATTGATTGCCCATGGCACCCATGATGATGTGGTGTCGCTCAAACTGGGTGAGATGGCACGCGATGTCGTGAACCGCTTGGGCTCTAAATATGATTGGCAAACATACCCGATGGGGCATGAAGTTTGCCTGCCTGAAATTCAGGCGATCGGTGCCTGGATCCGTTGTCGGATGGCCGGCGTACTGGCCTGAATCTTCATGCCATTTGGTTTGGCTCATATGCCATAAAGGTGGTTGACCCGTGTTGTGATCGCGATAGACTTTGCAGAACGTTTTCTGTTGGAGTGATTGCGATGAAGCATACGATAAAGCGGTTTGTTGCCCTAGGCATGTCAACGGCAGTGTTATCGATCACCGGCGCAGCCTATGCTGCAGCGCCGGTGCCTTACTTTTCGTCCAATTGTGCCAATTGCCATGGCACCGATGGGAAGTCGGTGACACCGATCATGCCCAAACTGGCGGGACAGGATCGCGAGTTTATTCTGGAAACACTGCGCGCCTACAAGGCGGGCACCCGATCCGGCACCATCATGCCTCAGTTATCAAAAGGCTATACGGACGAGGAGTTCGTACAGCTCGCTGATTATTTTTCCAGTGTGAAGTGAGGACCCGATCATGAGCCGATTCAATGAAAATCGTCGTCGCCTCCTGCAGGGACTGGGCGCTTCTTCTACACTCGTATTACCGGGTATGGCCCAGGCCGCCAAAGCCAGTAAACCACCTCGTGGCCGGGTCGTGATTGTCGGGGCGGGTTTTGCCGGTGCCACTGCCGCCAAGTATCTGCGGAAGTGGAGTGATAAGGGGGTGGATGTCACGCTCATCGAACGTCAGTCGGCATTTATTTCCTGCCCGACCTCGAACGAGGTGCTGGGGGGTAACCGGGAGTATCAGACGCTCGTTCATAGCTATGATGGTCTGCGCAAGCGCTGGGGCGTTAAGCTCGTTCGCGCGAGTGTGACCTCAGTGGATACCCTACAGAAACGGGTGCACACAGATACCGGTGCTAGCTATGGGTATGATCGACTGATCGTGGCGCCGGGCATTGATTTCATGTTCGATCAGATCGAAGGCTACGATGCGGCTGCCCAGAAAACCGTGTTGCATGCTTGGAAGGCGGGGCCGCAAACGCTCGCCTTGCGTCAGCAATTAGAGGTGATGCCGAACGGCGGCACGTTCGTGCTCTCGATTCCGAAAGCGCCTTACCGCTGCCCTCCGGGACCCTACGAACGGGTTTGCCAGGTCGCCTGGTATTTCAAGCAGCATAAACCTGGCGCAAAAATTGTCGTGCTTGATGCCAACGATGGCATTGTTTCCAAGGGTAAGCTCTTTCAGGGCGCCTGGAACACCGAGTACGCTGGCATGGTGGACTATCGACCCAACTGGAACGTCACGGGTCTGGATGCAGCCACGAAAACCGTGACCAGCGAAGTGGGTGATACGGTAACGGGGGATGTTCTCAATGTGATTCCGCCGATGCGGGCGGGGGATATTGCGCGGCAGATCGGTCTCGTGAATATGAATGACCGTTGGGCCGGTGTGAATTGGGTGACCTTCGAGTCGACGGCTGTACCGAATGTTCATGTATTAGGCGATGCCGTCTTTGCCGCCCCCCAGATGCCTAAATCGGGCCATATGGCCAACCAGCATGGCAAGGCGGTCGCTGCCGCGTTGATTGAGATTTTTTCTGGTCGGGAGCCGAAACCCATGATTATGGCCAACACCTGCTATTCCATGCTCGATAACAAGCACGGTGTTCATGTGGCATCGGTGCACCGCTATAACCCGGAGAAACAGGCACCGTTGATTGTGGAAGGTACCGGTGGTGTCTCGAGTGGCCCATCCGTCGAAGAGGGCCGTTATGCCCACGGCTGGGCGGTTCAGATCTGGGCGGATACCTTAAGCTGACCCAAGCACAGTCTGGTATCTAGGCTTTTGTGCCGAAGGCCGGATACCAGACGCCTCCGTAGCTTAGGCTTTTGGCGTGTCGGATGGCATTAGTCACAGCCATGGCCGTGACTTCCCCGGCAGCGGTTGCCAGCTGCATCAGGTCAACGGCAGTCGGGTTTTTGCCTGTGGCCAGTGTAAATAGCGTATCGCCATCCATCGGGGTATGCACGGGGCGGATGGTTCTTGCCAGCCCGTCGTGGCCGACTTGTGCCAATCGCTGTGCCTGTGCCTTGTCTAACTTGGCATCCGTCATGATGACGCCAATGGTGGTGTTGCTCCCTGTCTGTAATCCGCTGGACGATAAGCCGTTCAGCTCGGCGTCGATGGCGTTGATGCAGGTGAGTGAATCAGCATCGCGTCGTGCCCCCGCCAAAATTTCACCCGTGTTTGGGTTAATGATGTCACCAATGGCATTACAGGTCACGATGGCGCTGATGGTCATGCCACTCACCTTAAGTGCTGCCCAGCCAATCCCACCACGCATAGCGCAGGCTGGCCCGTTGAGCTTGCCAACCGTGGCACCCGTGCCCGCACCGATGTTACCCTGATCAAGCCCTCTCGCTGGATCGGTCATGGCATTCACGCAGGCTTGATAGCCCGCGGCAGCATCCGGATAAATGCCAGACCCATGCGCACAGCCAGGTTGGTTGAAATCATCGACCCAGAGATCAAAGACTACGGCGGCCGGCACAATCGGGACACGGACTGGTCCGACACGGAGGCCGTAATCATGCTCGTGTAGCCATTGCATCACGCCGCTGGCCGCGTCCAGGCCAAAAGCGCTGCCACCGCTCAGCACGATCGCATGGACTTCCTGCACCGTGTTGGCCGGAGCCAAGAGATCCGTCTCGCGGGTCCCCGGCGCAGCACCGACGACTGCCACGCCGCCAGTGGCCCCTTCTGGGCAAAGTATCACCGTACAGCCTGTTGGACGCCGTGTATCCGTAAAGTGGCCGATGTGAATGCCACTCAAATCACTCAGACAGGCCGGCTTCATAGGTTTCTCGTGTGCTTTTGCTCGGATTTGTCACGCGCTGGGAATAAATCCCTTGTCGTCCTGATGCTTGCGTTCAAATTTCAGGAAGCCGTAGTAGCCGCACTTTTTGCCGTTGGGAAACTCCCGGCATACCGCTGGGCGGCCTTCGTAGATCGTACAGCGACGCGCTTCCGGGTCGAGGAACATGCAGGATGTTTTATAAATATGATCTTTACGATGCTTGAGAATACGTTCGTTGACGCATTCGTCCGGATCATCAGATTGAAATACATACTGGCGCGTATAGCGTAAGCGAGCGGCTTCAACCGTAATGTCAAAGTGTTTCGCCAGGCGAACAATGTCTTTCTCTGTCACGACGATACGCGGATAGGTGCAGCAGTAACCCGGGCACTTGCTGCAGTCATAGTTCACTTTTTGATTTCCCATGCCGTGATTGTATAGCGATTGCTGTGTCTTCGACATGCACTCATATAATAGGCAAATTATCAGGAGATTTCATGGCAACCCCCATCGCAGCGCAGGCCCTGCAACTCGCAAAGTCGGCAGGTATTGATCAACCGACGGCTGAACAAATCGACGCCGCAACCCGAGTGTTGGCCAAAGCCTCACTGGTCGTGTTGCTGGGGCCGGCCAGAACCGTGTTGCGCGGTAACGCATCAGATGAACGCGAGTTCGCCGATCAGCAGGATTATGAATTTTTTCGCCAGATGCTGGATAAAACAGCCATCAATGAATTCTTTCAACATGACTCCTGGGGTCCGCATCGCGTCTTGATGGATGCCTACGCTCTGGAAGATGGTCGTCGTGTGCCGGCCTTCCGGGTGCTCTGGAATGAGCGGCAGCGCTTCCTGGCCGATCATGACAACCTAGATGCTTTCAAAGACGTCGTCGAGCCGATGATCAGTTCGGTGGCCATGCTGCTGGGCGTGGATTGGGCTAACTGGACGCTGGATGACGGTCGATGAGCTTTACCGCGCTCTATGCAGCGCTCAAACACACCCATGTGACCCTGGTGGTGATTAGCCTGGTGCTGTTTGTCTGGCGGGGTTATCTGGCTGTTCATGGGCGGTATCGAACAACACAACTCAGGAATCTGCTGATTCATGGCGTCGATACGCTGCTGTTGTTATGCGGGGTCTCGCTCGCCGTTCTTCTGGCAATGAATCCGCTGCATACCCCTTGGCTGCTCGCGAAAATAGTGGCGTTGATCGTTTATGTTCTGGTGGCGGCAATAGCAGTACGCCGGGGTAAAACCATGCGCCAGCGAAAAATCGCCTGGTATCTGGCATTGGCGATCTTTATGTATATGGTGAGTGTGGCGATCACCAAGAGCCCCTTGCCGTTTATGGCGCTATGACCGTCAATACGTTACTGTGGCGACTCTTTGCGCTGCTCTCCGTGTTGCTTGGTGTGATTGGCGTGGTGGTGCCCGGACTACCCACGGTCCCCTTCATGATTTTGGCGGCGTGGGCCGCCAGCAAAGGGTGGCCCCAGCTTGAGCGGTGGCTCGTGAACCACCATCGCTATGGGCCCCATATCAGCCGCTGGCGGGAAAATGGTGCCATACCGCATCGTGCGAAGGTCTACGCGACCGCGATGATGGTATTGAGTGTCGTGATTCTGATCGTTTCGGAAGTGCCTACGTGGGGAGTACTCACCGTGGTGACCGTGATGGGGCTAACGTTGGTCTGGATGTGGCGGCGTCCTGAATAAACTGGAATCGGTGCTCAATGATTTAGCACGGTGAGATTCACAAATTGGCCTGCGTGCCAGATATCGGTGACTCGGCGCGTAATATTAAAAGCCTCTTCATCGGTAACTGGCATTTCGATAATCGCCCAGTTGTTGGGGCCATCTTTCGAAACAATCTCGACGCTCGATACGGGGCCGAGCTTTTCCATGCCTTCACGCACGCCGTCAGAGGTCGCCTCCTTGGGGAGGCCTGTCATTAATAGTTTCATGGCAGTTTATTTAGAGAGCTGGCGTCCGAGGGCGGCACCGCTACCGCCACCGACACCCGCGCCAACAACGGCCCCTGTGCTGCCGCCCATGCTGTTGCCCACAGCAGCGCCCGCGCCGCCGCCGACTGCGCCCCCGACAACCGCACCTGTTTTGCCCTTACCTTTGGTGGTGACGGCCGCCCCCGTGGCGCCGCCGACTGCACCACCGACAACGGCACCGGTGCTGCCACCAATGGCATTGCCCAGTGCGGCACCGCCAGCGCCTCCTAAAGCGCCACCCAGACCGCTCTTGAGATTGCTGTCAGCCAAAGCCGAGCCAGCGGCAACTGCCAAGGTGATGATCAGAAGAGAGATGCGTTTCATAAGATTCTCCAGTAAGCGTGAGATATTTACAGCTTTCATTGTAGACTTTTTGAACGACAATGTTCAGAGACAAAAAAAGCCGTCCGATGAGTTACATCGGACGGCTTTTTGCAACTTTAAGCTCTCAGCATGTATCAGGACGAGTCGAATTTTAACTAATCCACTCTTGATATCTGATGCCAGAACCAATCAGATCGGCAACATTATTTTGATTCTCAAAACTTTCCGAGAAGTTAACCAAAACATCTGCTCTTGTAAGGTTGCCGTCTAGTTGGTTTGTCCAGTAAATGTAACCAGCTTCATCGGCGTCACGATCTAATACGTTGTTATAGAGAAGGTTCACGAACTCCTCATCGCTGACATTAGCGCCATAACGCTGCTCAAACTCATTGCTTACCATGAACGAATTGGCAACGCTATTTATGGGTACTCCGGTTTCAAGTTGGGCAATCCAATAGCCTAGGCCGGAATCATCAGACTCTCGGTCAAAAGCCGCTTTATAAAGACGATAAGCCTCACCAGCAACACCATTCGAATCAAAAGCCAGTGACGAGCGTGTCAGAATTTTTGTGTAAACGGTGTTTCATTTAATTCACAACGAGTCTATCGCCGAACTCAATAGTAAACCGAGTCAATGCCGCTTTCCAATCTTTGATGGGCATCGTCCATTTCTTACTG
>NZ_JBIJFP010000022.1:0-24923 GCF_057744235.1 Fluviibacter sp.
CAGGGCCTTGCCTTGCAAGCCGGTTCTGCGCAGTATCCGAGTCTCACGCTAGAAGGCAGCGGTACCAGGGCTTCGCAGGGGGCGGCAGCATCGCCGAGTGGTATCGATTATCTCGACAACAACTATCAGGGCTCGGCCGGTTTCTCCTACGAGATCGATCTCTGGGGCAAAGTTCGCCGTTCGGTCGAGTCGGCGGATGCCCAGCTCAAAGCCAGCGTCTTCGATCGCGATAGCGTCCGCCTGGTACTTGAAGGTAGCGTTGCCAAGGCCTACATGAACCTGCGAGCACTTGATGCGCAGGTCAAGGTTACCCAGCACTCGATTCAAACGCGTCGCGAGACCCTGCGCATTGCCCAGGCAAAACTGGCCGGCGGCCTGGTGTCACCACTGGATATCAATCAGGCCACGGCCACCTTGGCCAGTCTGCAGGCCACCCAGTCCGAACTGATTCGACAGCGCGCAATTGTGCAGAACCAGCTGGCTGTGCTAACCGGTGTGCTGGATCTTAAAATTCCTGTGACTGGGCTCGATGGTTTGCCTGTACCGCCGGTGCCACCGGCGGGGATACCGTCAGCGCTACTCGAGGGTCGCCCCGATATCCGCAAGGCCGAAGAACAGCTGGTATCAGCCAATGCGCAGATCGGCGTTGCCAAGGCTAACTTCTTTCCGTCGTTTTCGCTGACCGGTCTCTATGGTGCCCAGAGTGTAGGGTTCACGAACTTCCTGTCGGCCGGTGGCTCCGTCTGGGCCGCTACCCTGGGTGTGACTCAGCCACTGTTCACGGGCTGGTTACTGACCGGGCAACTGGATACGGCCAAGGGCAAGCAACAGGAAGCGCTGGCCAATTACATCCGCACCGTGCGGATCGCCTTTGCCGAAGTGGGGGATTCGATGACCTCGGTCCAGCAGACCCAGGAAAGCGAAGCGCATCTGTCGTTGCAGGTTGAGGCATCGACGAAGGCACAGCAGATCGCCATTCTTCGTTATGAGGCCGGTTATGTGGATTATCTGATGGTTCTGGAAGCCCAACGGGTTGCCAACGAAGCCAGTCTGGCTTTCGCACGCAACCGGGGCAGCCGTCTGCAGGCCAGTGTGGATCTTTTCCGCTCCCTGGGTGGCGGCTGGCAGCCGGAAATTAAACGATAAGCTCCGGGGGTTGGTAAAATGCCGACCATGACTAAGAAAACACAGACACCCAAGGTTGGCATGGTCAGCCTGGGTTGCCCCAAAGCAGCCTCCGATAGTGAAGGTATTCTGACCCGTCTGCGCGCAGAGGGTTATGACATCGTTGGCGATTACGCCGGCGCAGACCTCGTGGTTGTTAATACCTGCGGTTTTATTGATTCGGCCGTAGAAGAATCGCTCGATGCGATTGGTGAAGCGCTGCGTGAAAACGGCAAGGTGATTGTGACCGGTTGTCTTGGCGCCCGCGAGGGTGTTGTCGAAACAGCCCACCCGGATGTGCTGGCTGTGACCGGGCCACATGCGCTGGATGAGGTGATGAGTATTGTGCACGACCACCTGCCGATGCCGCACGACCCGTATACCGATCTGGTACCACCTCAGGGTGTGCGTCTGACACCCAAGCATTACGCCTATCTGAAAATTTCGGAAGGCTGTAATCATCGCTGTACCTTCTGCATCATTCCGTCGTTGCGTGGTGATCTCGAATCGCGCCCGATCGGTGATGTGCTCAAAGAAGCCGAAACACTGGCCAAGGCCGGCGTGAAAGAAGTGCTGGTGATTTCTCAAGACACCAGCGCCTACGGCGTGGATGTGAAATACCGCACGGGGTTCTGGGAAGGCCGTCCTGTTAAAACCCAGCTACAGGCCTTGTGCGAAGCATTGGGCGAGATGGGTATCTGGGTGCGCTTGCATTACGTGTACCCGTATCCGAGCGTTGACGACATTATTCCGCTCATGGCGCAGGGCAAGATCTTGCCGTATCTGGATATTCCATTCCAGCATGCCAGCCAGCGTATTCTCAAAGCCATGAAGCGTCCGGCCTCGTCGGAGAATGTGCTGAAGCGCATCAAGGCCTGGCGTGAGATTTGTCCGGAGCTGGTGATCCGTTCGACGTTCATCACCGGCTTCCCCGGTGAAACCGAAGACGATTTCCAGGAGCTGCTCGGCTTCCTGGAGGCCGCGCAACTGGATCGCGTAGGCGCCTTTGCCTACTCGCCCGTAGACGGCGCGCCGGCGAATGAACTGGCAGGTGCCGTGCCGGAAGAAGAACGTGAATCACGCCGTATGCGCCTGATGCAGTTCCAGGCGGATATCTCGGCGGAAAAACTGGCGCAACGCATCGGTAATGAAGAAGTGATTGTTATCGATGAAGTGGATGAAGAGGGTGCCATTGGCCGCAGCTGGCGCGAAGCCCCGGACATCGATGGCGTTGTACAGGTCATGGGCTTTACCGATTGCGCACCGGGCGACCGGATCGCCGTTCGCATCATCGATGCGGATGATCATGATCTTTATGCCGAGCCACTGTTGTCGGCATCGGTGAATTAATACACCAGACTATGACCCTGATCGCACAACTACAGCAATGCCTGGGTGCCGATCAGGTGCTGACATCACCAGACGCGCAGACGCCGTATCTCAGGGATTGGCGCGGGCGCTATCAGGGGCGTGCGCAGGCCGTGGTATTGCCGGCGACTACCGCAGCGGTGGCTGAAGTCGTGCGTCTTTGTGCCTCGGCAGGCGTGCCTATCGTGCCGCAGGGTGGCAATACCGGTCTTTGTGGTGGGGCAACGTCTGATGAATCGGGCAACGCCGTTGTTGTGTCAATGACGCGGATGAATCGCATCCGCAGTATCGATGCTACCAATTTCAGCATCACGGCCGAGGCCGGTGTGACGCTGGACGCATTGAAGACGGCCGCAGAATCGGCAGATCGTCTGTACCCGCTCACGCTCGGTGCCGGGCATCTCACCACCCTGGGCGGTACGCTGGCCACGAACGCAGGTGGCCTGCAGGTATTACGTTATGGCATGACCCGCGACTTATGTCTGGGGCTGGAAGTGGTGCTGCCAGATGGCACGATCTGGTCCAAACTCTCCGGCTTACGCAAAGACAATACCGGCTACGACCTCAAACAGCTTTTTATCGGGGCCGAGGGCACATTGGGGCTGATTACCGCGGCTACCATGAAACTCTATCCGTTGCCCGCAGCGCGCGCACTGATCTGGCAGGATCTGCCAGATGTGCAGTCGGCGGTTGAACGCCATGCGCTGGCGCAGACTGTGTTTGCCGGGGCGCAGACCGCGGCTGAATTAATCTCGGCAACCGCCTTGTCGCTCGTACGTAAGCATTTGCCGGAAGCCGTGTTGCCACAAGCGGCTGGCAACTGGCCTGAGGCCTGGGCTCTGATGATCGAAGTATCGGCACATGATGCCGATTTCCTGCAGACCTTGCTCACATCCTGGCAGAAGGCCTGTGCCACCGCAGGGGTTACTCCCGGTTATATCGCCACAGCCGCCCTCGAGCAGGCGCAGATCTGGGCCATTCGTAAAGGCCTGGCCGAATCGCAAAAGCGGGAAGGGCTCTCTATCAAACACGATGTGGGCCTGGCGATTTCCATGTTGCCGCGTTTCATCGAAGAAGCCTCTGCCGCGCTGGATCAACACTTCCCCGGGTTGCGTATCGTTGCCTTTGGTCACATTGGCGATGGCAACCTGCACTTCAATCTCTCGTATGCCGACCCGGCTAAAAATGCCACACTGATCGAGCAGAGCCTAGCCGCTAATGCGGTGGTCTACGACGTGGTTGATCGCCTGGGGGGGTCGATTGCCGCCGAGCATGGCATTGGCCAGCTCAAGCCCGAATGGTTGGCACAGCATGCGCCCGCAGGCAGCATGGCGTTAATGCGTCAGCTTAAATCAGCCCTTGACCCCAAGGGCTTGATGAACCCCGGCAAAGTTTTAGTGTAGGGTTTGCCCGGCAGAAGTTGTGCTGCCTGCAGGCGGTGCAAACAGGGCTGCAATATCTTCTGCGCTGAACCGGTATTCCAGATTGCTCAGATCGTCGTTAATGACCACGGCGCCATGTTCTTTGAGGATCGATTCCACTTCCGGCTGCCCAAGGCTACGCAACATGTCGCGAACTTTGTCCCAGTTGCGTTCGCCGGCGTGATGCACGGCCTGGCCGGGTGCCAGACTGATCAGTTCCTCCGGGAAGAGGCGGGTGAGTAAATCGCCCGGGTCCAGACTGAGCAACTCTTCTTCGGTGAGCGTGCCGAAAAGTTGGCAGAGACGATTCCAGCCATCTTCATCCGCGTCATCAGCGCCCGGCATTTTCTGCAGGAATAGTCCGGCCGCCTGCTGGCCGTTGGCCGCCAGAAAGAGTTCGGTCGGTTGCTGTTCGGATTGCACTAGATAATGCGCAAAGGCTTCAGCCAGTGACTGGCCAACGAGTGGCACATGGCTTTGCCAGGGGTTGCTGAACTGGTGTGCGTCGAGCGTCATGACCAGACGGCTTTCTTCGCTACCATCCTGGCGATTCAGGCAGGGTGCCTTCGGGTTCTGCAGTTCATCCAGATATTCCGGGCGCCATTGGGCCGTGCCGCGCAGGCCGAGTTTGTCGGTGCAATCCATTACCAGCAGGCTTATCGGGCCAGGGTCGCGGGTCTGGAAGGTGAGTCGACCGGGGTGTTTGAGTTGGCCGGCCATCAGCGTTGTAATGCTGGCCAGTTCGCCCAGCATATGGCTCACTGCCGCGGGATAGTTGCGACCTTTGCACAGCGCCTGATAGCTCTCATCCAGATGCACCCAGGCACCCCGGATCGAGAGTTCGGGAAAATGGAATCGTACAAAACGGTCTGTTTCGCGCAGCATGAAATCTTTCTTTGAAGGGTTGTCTGCTAGTTTGGGTGTCATTGGCGGATTTCAACCGCTTAGAGCGCTTTCAGATGTTGCCGGTAGCGGGCGGCGTTCTGGACGTACTTGGCGGCACTGTTGATCAGGCGAGCGACTTCTTCATCCGTGAGTTCACGCACCACCTTGCCGGGCGTTCCCATGATAAGCGAGCGGGGCGGATACACCTTGCGTTCGGGAATGAGTGTGCCGGCGCCCACCAGGCAGTGTTCACCAATCACGGCATGATTCAGAATCGTAGTGCCGATGCCGATCAGGCTGCCCTGGCCAATGCGGCATCCGTGCAGCATCACTTTGTGGCCAATGGTCACATCCGCCTCGATAGTCAGCGGGGCGCCCGGGTCCGTATGAAACACGCAGCCATCCTGTACATTGCTGCGAGGGCCAATCACGATCGGTTCGTTATCACCACGTAGTACGGCGTTCCACCAGACCGAAGCCTCTGCAGCGCACTGGATGCTGCCAATCAGCACGGCGTTCGGGGCAACCCATGCACTCGGGTTGATTTGCGGTATCCGGTCTTCCAGTTGATAGCAGCTCATGGCAGGGCCTTATTCCAGTAAAATGGGCGGTGCAGCATTTTATGCTGATCCTTCAAACACATAAAGCCACAATGACACAAGAAGCCCGTTACGATCTGCATTGCCACTCCACAGCCTCTGATGGCATGTTGCCACCCGCTGCTGTTGTGGCGCGGGCGCATGCCAACGGGGTTACGTCGCTGGCGCTCACCGACCACGATGGACTATCCGGCATACCCGAAGCCGCTGCCGAGGCTAAAAGCCTGGGTATCGAACTGATTCCGGGCACCGAAATCTCGGTGGAATGGAACGACCATTCCGTGCATATCGTCGGTTTGCAGATCGATCCGGAAGATCCCACTCTCGTTAAAGGGCTGGACGAGATCCGCGAAGGACGGGCCAACAGAGCGGGGCGCATCGCTGCGGAACTGGAGAAGGTCGGTTTTACCGGCATTCTGGATAAAACCATGACCTATGTCGGCAATCCCGAACTCGTCTCACGGGCGCACTTTGCCCGCGCGCTAGTAGAAATGGGTGCCTGCCGTGAGGTCAAACAGGTCTTTGATCGCTATCTCACGCCGGGTAAGCCCGGCTATGTCGAGCACCCCTGGCCGAGGCTGGAAAAAGCGCTGGGCTGGATTCGTGCCGCTGGCGGTGTTGCAGTAATTGCCCACCCGGGAAGATATCGTATGTCTAACAAAGAGTTGGGCAAGCTTTTTGAAGCATTTCGTGACCTTGGTGGCGAGGCGATCGAGGTAGCCTCAGGTAGCCATACGCCTGAGCAGATCGCGCATTTTGGCCGTCAGGCCCGGCATTACGCCTTTATGGGCTCGCAGGGTTCCGATTTTCATGGGCCAAATGAAAGCTACGTCGATCTGGGGCGTAGTCTGCCGTTGCCAGAGGGTGTAGTTCCCGTATGGAATTCCTGGAAAAACAGTTGATTGGAATATATTTGTGACGCATTACTTTAATATTCATCCTGAGACGCCCCAGAAGCGTTTGCTCGATCAAACGGCACAAATGCTGCGCGAAGGTGCCATTGTGGCCTTGCCGACAGACTCCTGTTATTCGCTGGCCTGTCATCTGGGGGATGCGGCTGCCCTCGACAAGATCCGCAAAATCCGTGGCATTGATGATCACCACCTGATGACCCTGATGTGTCGGGATCTGTCCGACATCGGCCAGTACGCCCGTGTCGACAACAGCCAGTACCGTCTACTCAAGCTGGCCACCCCGGGTGCCTACACCTTTGTGCTGGAAGGTACCAAGGAACTGCCGCGCCGAATTCTGCATCCCAAACGTAAAACCCTGGGGCTGCGTATCCCCGATAACCGCATCATGCAGGGCGTGCTTGAGGTGCTCGGTGAACCTTTGCTCACCACAACCCTCACGCTCCCCGGGGATGAAGAACCGCTCAGTGATGGCTGGTCGATCAAGGAACGGCTGGAAGCGAAGCTGGATCTGGTGGTTGAAGGCGGCTGGTGCGGTACCGAGCCCACCACCGTGATTGATCTGTGTGAAATGCCGCCCACTGTCATGCGGGTCGGCCACGGTCCTCTGGCACCGCTGGGGCTGGGTTGATGCGCTTGGCGGCACACTGGGTTGGCTCTGTTAGAATCGCAGGTTAATTGGACTTTCTATGAATATTGACATTGCCCTGCTGGCCATTGCGGCCTTACCGATGATTTTTGCCATTACGCTGCATGAAGCGGCGCATGGCTATGTGGCGCGCTATTTCGGTGATCCCACGGCATACCAGTTGGGCCGTATCAGTCTCAATCCGATACGCCATATCGATCTGGTGGGCACGATCCTCGTGCCGGCGGCCACACTGTTGTTCGGCGGCATTCTGTTTGGCTGGGCCAAACCGGTGCCCGTGGATTACAGCCGTCTGCGTCACCCGCGTGAGAACATGCGTTGGGTTGCGCTGGCCGGGCCTGGCGTTAACCTCGCAATGGCTTTCGGTTGGGCGATTCTGCTCAAGCTCGGTCTGTCGACAAACACGTATTTCAGCGTCCCGCTCGAAGAGATGTCGCGCATCGGTATATCCATCAACCTGATGCTGATGGCGATTAACCTGGTACCCATTCTGCCGCTCGATGGCGGCCGCGTGCTGTTCAGCCTGTTGCCGCCGGCGGCAGCCCAGAGTTATGGCCGCAGCGAACCCTACGGCCTGCCGATTCTGTTACTGCTGCTCGTCACGGGTATCCTTGGCATCATTATCATGCCGATGATCCAGCTGGCAGGTCGCCTCATTTCAACGATTTTTTTCCTCTGAGTCACTGATGTCAGCTGAACGCGTACTTTCCGGCATGCGCCCCACGGGGAGCCTGCACCTGGGCCATTATCATGGCGTCCTGGAAAACTGGGTCCGTCTGCAGGACAACTACGAATGTCTATTCTTCGTAGCGGATTGGCACGCACTCACCACGCATTACGATGCCCCGCAGAACATTGCGCAGGCCGGGCGGGATATGGTCATCGACTGGTTGGCCGCCGGCCTGGATCCGGAAAAGTCGATCATTTTCCAGCAGTCACAAGTGCTTCAGCACGCCGAGCTGCATCTGTTGCTGTCTATGATGACACCTTTAGGCTGGTTGGAGCGCGTACCGACCTACAAGGATCAGCAGGAAAAACTGTCGCATAAAGATCTGTCGACCTACGGATTTCTGGGTTACCCGCTGCTTCAATCGGCCGATATTCTGGTGTACGACGCCAAGCACGTGCCGGTGGGTGAAGATCAGGTGCCACACATCGAACTGACACGTGAAGTCGCCCGTCGCTTCAACCATCTGTATGGTCGTACGCCGGAATTCGAGCAGGAAGTGATTGCTGCCCTCAAAAAACTTGGACCGGCCGCTAAGCCCTACAAAGAGCTGCGCCAGCGTTACCAGCAGCAGGGTGAACGGGAAGTGCTGGCCCAGGCTGAAGCCTTCCTGGCCGGCGCTGATGTGCTCAACGCCAGCGACAAGGAATCGTTGTGGGGCTGGCTGGTAGGCTCGGGTAAAGCCATTCTGGTGGAACCGGCTGCATTGCTGACGAAGGCCTCTAAAATGCCCGGGCTGGATGGGCAGAAAATGTCCAAGTCCTACAACAACACCATCAGCCTGCGTGAAGCGCCGGAGGACGTAGCGAAGAAGCTGAAAGCCATGCCCACCGATCCTGCCCGCGTGCGCCGTACCGATGTGGGTAATCCCAAGAACTGCCCGGTCTGGCAGCTGCATGAGGTGTACAGCGACGATGCCAAAAAACAGTGGGTGACCGAGGGCTGTACTTCGGCCGGTATCGGTTGTATCGATTGCAAGAACGCAGTAGCCGAAGGCATCAATACCGTGCTGGCGCCCATGCGTGCGCGTGCGGCCGAACTCGCCGCTGAGCCGGAGAAGATCGACCGCATTCTACGTGACGGTGCCGAACGTGCCCGTGCGCTGGCCGATCAAACCATGTCGCGTGTTCGTGCGGTCATGGGTTTGACGGGCTGATAGGTCCCTTGATGTCGATCGAATCGCAGCAACCCGAAGAACCGATGTTGCCGCCGGGTCAGTCCGCGGCCAGTGAAGAGGCATCTACCGAGGCGCCCTACGAACAGGCGATTCAGGTGATGGTGGAAAATGGCGAAACGCGGGTCATGCTCTATGGCCAGCCGATTGTCGACATGCCTCAGGATCTATATATTCCGCCGGATGCCTTGTCGGTCATGCTCGAGGCATTCGAAGGGCCGCTCGACCTGTTACTGTATCTGATCCGTAAAGCCAACGTCGATATCCTCGATATTCCGATGGCAACGCTCACCGTGCAATATCTGGATTACGTCGAAGCCATGCGCTCGGAGAATCTGGAACTGGCGGCGGAATACCTAGTCATGGCGGCCATGCTGATCGAAATCAAATCGCGCATGCTTCTGCCGCGCCCGAAAGCCGATTTCGAAGAAGAGGCCGAAGATCCCCGTGCCGAGCTGGTCCGTCGTCTGATCGAATACGAACAGATGAAACTCGCCGCGCGCGAAATCGATGAGTTGCCCAAGGCCGAAGTTGATTTCCAGTGGCTGAATGTGTGGGTCGATAAGGAAGCCGTAGTCCGTCATCCCGACGTTTCGGCCGATGATCTGCATGCGGCCTGGTTGTCGGTAGTGCGTCAGGCCAAACTGCATACGCACCACAAGATTGCCCGCGAAGAGCTGTCGGTCCGAGAACACATGGGGCTGATTCTGCGTACCCTGCGCAGCAAGGACGGTTATACCGAATTTGCCGAGCTGTTTGATGTCAGCGGCGGGGTGCCGGTAGTTGTGGTCAACTTCATTGCCTTGCTTGAGCTGTGCAAGGAACATCTGCTGGAAATGACACAGACCGCGCCGTTTGCACCGATTTACGTACGTCTGCCGACTGATGTGCCCGAACAGTCCATGTTCGAGGCACCGCCGGCCTTTGATGAAGCAGAGGAGGAGGGTGAGGATGTCTGAAGAGCAGCGTTCCCTGACCGAACTGGTTGAAAGCACCGAGGGCGGTGTTACCTCGGGCCCCGTCATGGATGTGGCGGACCTGGCCTGCATCGTTGAGGCCGCGCTGCTGGCCTCGACGGGTCCGCTGGACATGGAGCATTTGCGCCGCCTGTTCGACGACACCGTGGCCGCTGACGAAATTCTCCAGGCCATCGCCCATCTGCAACAGCGCTGGCAGAATCGTGGCTGCGAGTTGCTGGCGCTGGCTGACGGCTGGCGTTTCCGCACTCATGCCAATATCCAGCCGCATCTGGATCGTCTGAACCCCGAAAAGCCACCACGCTACTCGCGTGCCGTGATGGAAACACTGGCCATTATTGCCTATCGTCAACCGGTCACGCGTGGGGATATCGAAGATATTCGCGGGGTGACTGTGGCAACACAGGTCATCCGTACTCTGGAAGAGCGGGGCTGGATTGATACCGTCGGTCATCGCGAAACGCCGGGCCGCCCGGCGCTGTATGCTACTACGCGTCAGTTCCTGGATGATCTGGGTCTGCGCAGTCTGTCCGAACTTCCACCCCTTGAAACCATGCAGGGCGCCCTCGAAGGTCTGCCCGGAGCCTGAATCTGATGTCTGTACCTCGTAAACCCGCCGCACCCCGCAAGGCTGCTGGCAAAACCATTTCGGGCAAAGCTGCCGCGCGTCCGACCGCATCGCATGCTCGTAAGCCGGTGGCAAAACTCGCCGTACCCCCCGAGCTGCAGAACGAATTTGATAACGACAGCGACGACTTTTTCGGGGAAGAAGAACTCGCCCCGGCACCTGCTCGGAAGGCCTCGGCCGATGCCGGCGAGCGCTTGCAGAAGTTGCTCGCTCAATCGGGCCTGGGTGGCCGTCGTGAAATGGAAGAGTGGATTGCCGCTGGCCGCGTTCAGGTGAACGGTGAGCCTGCGACCCTGGGTCAGCGGGTGTTGCCGGGGGATCGTGTCAAGGTGAATGGTCGTCTGGTGAACCTGCATGGCGCAACACGTGCACCGCAGGTACTGCTGTATCACAAGCCCGAAGGCGAGATTGTGTCACGTAGCGATCCGGCGGGACGCCCGAATGTGTTTACCAACCTGCCACGCGTGCGCGGCGGCAAGTGGATCGCCGTTGGCCGTTTGGATTTCAACACCAGCGGACTGCTGCTGTTCACGACCTCCGGTGCGCTAGCCAATGCCCTGATGCACCCGCGTCATGAAATGATGCGTGAATATGCGGTGCGGGTTCTGGGACCGATGGATGATGAAGCCAAGGATCAGCTGAAGAAAGGCGTTGAGCTGGAAGATGGCCCGGCCGCGCTGAAAAGCATCGAAGATGCGGGCGGCGAGGGTGCCAACCAGTGGTACCGCGTTACCATTACCGAAGGCCGTAACCGGGAGGTCCGCCGCCTGTTTGAAGCGGTTGGCCGTACGGTCAGCCGCCTCATCCGTGTGCGTTATGGCCCGTTCATCCTGCCGCCCCGCCTTAAGCGCGGCCACCACTTGATGGTGGACGAAAAAGATGTGGAAAAGCTGGTCAAATCGCTGGGTGCCGAAGCCGAAGGCCCATCGCGCCAGGTCGGCCAGAAAGTACGTTCCGGCCGTCCGGGTGGCAAGCCGGCTGCCCGTGGGCGTGCCCAGGCCCGTTCTCAGGGTCACGGCGCTGCACCAAAACGTAGCGACACGCGCAGTACGCCTCGACCTAAGTCAAAAAATCCTTTATAATCACAAAGTTTTAAAAATTCCCGTATCGCCGGGTGGCGCGAAATAGCGCGCAGCCGGGCGGTACAGCCAATTCTGGCGTGATGGGCTTTATGCCCTTTTTTTATTTGTGTTTTCCGATTATTCACATGAGTCTGCAGGAACTGATCGAATCAACCGTCACCGGTCTGGGCTATGAGCTCGTCATGGTGGAGCTGTCGCCGCGTAGCCGTCTGATGCGGGTGTTTATTGACGCCCCTGAAAAACCGCGTGGTGTGGACGTGGAAGATTGCGCCACGGTCAGCAACCAGTTGACCCATCTGTTCCAGGTGGAGAACATTGATTACGACCGTCTGGAGGTTTCGTCTCCGGGTCTGGATCGTCCATTGGTCAAGCCAGCCGATTACAGCCGTTTTGCCGGTTCCCAGGTGCAGATCAAGCTGCGCATGCCGATCGGCGAACGCCGTCAGTTCAACGGGACGTTGAAGGGCATTGAAGGTGACCAGGTAGAACTGGAGCTTGGTGAAAACAGCATCACCTTCCCGTTATCCAACATTGACAAGGCTCGCCTTGTTCCGAAATTTTGATTTGAGCGCTACAGAGGAAAGGACACCAAGATGACTCGTGAAATTCTATTGCTGGTCGACGCGCTGGCCCGCGAGAAGAACGTCAGCAAGGAAATTGTTTTTGCATCTCTGGAGCTCGCGCTTGCGCAGGCCACACGCAAGAAGATGAACCTGGAAGCTGATGTCCGCGTCGTGATCGACCGCGCCACCGGTGAGCATGAATCGTTCCGCCGCTGGGAAGTGGTGGAAGACGCCGATCTTGAAAATGAAGACGCGCAGCTACCGATCAGCGAAGCCCGTGAACAGCACGCCGACATCGAAGTTGGTGACTTCATTGAAGAAGAGCTGGAACCCATCGACTTCGGTCGTATTGGTGCTCAGGCAGCCAAGCAGGTCATCCTGCAGAAAATCCGCGACGCTGAACGCGAAGCGCTGCTGCAGAACTTCCTGGAGCGTGGTGAACACCTTGTGACCGGCACCATCAAGCGCATGGAACGTGGTAACGCCATCGTTGAAGTCGGCAAGATCGAAGCCGTGCTGCCGCGCGATCAGATGATCCAGCGTGAAAACCTGCGTCCGGGCGACCGCGTCAAGGCCTTCCTGCTGCGCGTTGATCGTGCTGCCCGTGGTCCGCAGATCATTCTGTCGCGAACCGCACCGGAATTCATCAGCCGCCTGTTCGAACTTGAAGTGCCGGAAATCGAAGACGGCCTCATGGAAATCAAGGCGGCCGCCCGTGACCCCGGCATGCGCGCCAAGATCGCCGTGTTGAGCAAGGATGCACGTATCGACCCGATTGGCACCTGCGTTGGTCTGCGTGGTATGCGTGTGACCGCTGTGCGTAACGAACTCGGCGGTGAAAACGTCGACATCATCATCTGGTCAGAAGATCCTGCCCAGTTCGTGATCAATGCACTGGCCCCGGCCGAAGTGACCTCCATCGTCGTTGACGAAGAGCGTCATGCCATGGATGTGGTCGTTGACGACGACAACCTGGCCATCGCCATTGGCCGGGGTGGTCAGAACGTGCGTCTGGCTTCCGAGCTGACCGGCTGGACCATCAATCTGATGACGCCGGAAGAGTCGCAGCGCAAGAACGAAGCCGAGTCGGCTACGACCCGTCTGTTGTTCATTGAAAAGCTGGACATTGATGAAGCGCTGGCTGATCTGCTGATCAGCGAAGGCTTCTCAACGCTGGAAGAAGTCGCCTACGTGCCGCTCAACGAAATGATGGAAATCGAAGGTCTGGAAGAGGACCTCATCAACGAACTGCGTACGCGTGCCCGTAACGCCCTGCTGACCGAAGCGATTGCCGCTGAAGAAAAGCTGGAAGACGTGGCTGAAGACATGTTGAACCTGCCGGGTATGGAAAAAGCCATCGCCGTCAAGCTGGCCGAAGCCGGCGTCAAGACGCGTGATGATCTGGCCGATCTGGCGACCGATGAACTCGTGGAAATGACCGGCCTGACCCAGGCTGCTGCGGTAACCCTGATTACAGAAGCCCGTGCGCACTGGTTTGCTGATGATGCATCTGATAAGTGATTGGAGAACTCATGGAAAATAATACTGTCCTCGAGTTTGCCAGTGAACTCAAAATGCCGGCAGAAGTGCTGCTGGAACAACTCAACAAGGCTGGCCTCAAGAAGTCAGCTACCTCGGATACGTTGTCGGCTGCCGACAAGAACAGCCTGCTCGAGTTTCTTCGTGCCTCACACGGTGAAGCCCAGGCGGCATCGAATCGTATTACGCTGACCCGTAAATCGACATCGGCCCTCAAGGCTCAGGATGCTACGGGTAAAACCCGTACCGTGCAGGTGGAAGTGCGTAAAAAGCGTGTGCTGGTCAAGCGCGATACGCCGGAAGCCGTTGATGTTGCAGCGCCTGCTGCGGCACCGGCTACGAACGAAGCGCCTGCCGCACCGGTGGCGTCTGTTGTTCCGCCAGTGATCGAAGCGGTTGTGGAAGCTGTGGTTGAGGCAGCGCCGGTCGTGGAAGTGGAAGTGGCACAGGAGCCCGTTGTCGAAGCTGTGATCGAACCCGTGGTTGACCTAGCACCGGTTGTCGAAGCAGCACCGGAGCCCGTGGTTGAACCTGTCGCTGTCGCAGAATCCGACGTTGTTGTCGAAGCCAAGCCCGAAAAGGCAGCTGAAGAAAAGCCCAAGGCCAAGACTGTTGTTCAGCGCACGAAAAAAGCATCATTCCTGGACGAGAAAGAACTCGCTGCCCGTAAAGCAGAAGAAGATCGTTACGCACAGTTGCGTGCGCGTCAGGAGCAGGACCGCGTCGATCGCGAAAACCGCGAGAAGGAACTGCAGCGTCTGCGTGAAGAAGCTGCAGCCAAACAGGCTGCACTGAAGGTTGCCGAAGAAAGCCGCAAGGCGGCAACATCGGCGGCACAGACTGCTCCAGACGACCAGCGTCGTGATGGCGGCCGTGATAGCAAAGATCGTAATGACCGTGACGACCGTCGCGGTGGCGGCGCCAAGGGCGGCCGTGACCAGAAGAGTAATGCCCCGGGCCGCGGTGGTAGCAACTGGAAGATGGGCGGCAAGAAGGGTGACAAGCGTCATCAGTCGTCGTCCGATGAAGCGCATTCCTTCAACGCGCCGACCGAACCGGTCGTGCGTGAAGTCCATGTGCCGGAAACTATTTCCGTCGCCGATTTGGCCCACAAGATGTCGGTAAAAGCCACCGAAGTCATCAAGGCGCTCATGAAGATGGGTTCCATGGTCACGATCAACCAGGTGCTGGATCAAGATACGGCCATGATTGTGGTTGAAGAAATGGGCCACAAGGCGCTTGCCGCCAAGCTGGATGATCCGGATGCCTTCCTCGACGACGTGACCGATCACGTGGATGTGGAAGCCAAGCCGCGCGCCCCGGTAGTGACCGTGATGGGCCACGTTGACCACGGTAAGACCTCGCTGCTCGACTATATCCGTCGCAGCCGCGTGGCCAGCGGCGAAGCCGGTGGCATTACGCAGCATATCGGTGCCTACCACGTGGAAACCGATCGCGGCATGATCACCTTTCTGGATACCCCGGGTCACGAAGCCTTCACGGCCATGCGTGCACGTGGTGCCAAGGCCACGGATATCGTGATTCTGGTGTGTGCCGCCGATGACGGCGTGATGCCGCAGACGCGCGAAGCGATTCACCACGCCAAAGCAGCCGGTGTACCGATTGTTGTGGCCATTACCAAGGTGGATAAGCCGGAAGCCAACCCGGACCGTGTCAAACAGGAACTGGTATCAGAAGAAGTTGTGCCCGAAGAATACGGCGGCGATTCGCCGTTCGTGCCGGTCTCGGCAAAATCGGGTCAGGGTATCGACGAGTTGCTGGAGCAGGTGCTGCTGCAGGCCGAAGTGCTTGAACTGGCCGCACCGGTCGAAGCACCGGCCAAGGGGCTGATCATTGAAGCCCGTCTCGACAAGGGTCGCGGTGTGGTTGCCACCATGCTGGTGCAGCAGGGCACCCTGAACAAGGGCGATGTGCTGCTGGCCGGTTCGGTCTTCGGTCGCGTCCGCGCCATGCTGGATGAAAATGGTAATCCGATTGATTCGGCGGGTCCGTCGATTCCAGTTGAAATTCTGGGTCTGTCCGATGTGCCGGCAGCTGGTGAAGATGCCATGGTGCTGGCCGATGAACGCAAGGCGCGTGAAATCGCCCTGTACCGTCAGGGCAAGTTCCGTGAAGTGAAACTGGCTCGCCAGCAGGCGAACAAGCTGGAATCGATGATGGAGCAGATGACGGAAGGCGAAGTCAAAACGCTGCCGCTCATCATCAAGGCTGATGTTCAGGGTTCGCAGGAAGCACTGGTCCAATCGCTGCAGAAGCTGTCGACCGATGAAGTCCGCGTGAATGTGATTCACTCTGCCGTGGGTGGGATTACCGAAAGCGACGTCAATCTGGCATCTGCTTCGAAGGCCGTCATCATTGGCTTTAACGTCCGTGCTGACGCCAACACCCGCAAGATTGCCGAAGGCATGGATGTCGATATTCGTTACTACAACGTCATTTATGACGCCGTTGACGAAGTCAAGGCAGCCCTGTCGGGCATGCTTTCGCCGGAACGCAAGGAGCAGAATCTGGGTCTGGTCGAAATCCGCGAAATCTTCCGTGTACCGAAGATCGGCGCTGTCGCCGGTTGTATGGTCCAGGAAGGCATCGTCAAGCGTAACTGCCGTGTCCGTCTGCTGCGCGACAATATCGTGCTACACGATGGCGAGCTGGATTCGCTGCGTCGCTTCAAGGATGATGTTAAGGAAGTCCGTGAAGGTTTCGAGTGCGGTCTGTCGCTCAAGAACTTCAACGACATCCAGGTGGGCGATAAGCTGGAAGCCTACGAAATTCTGGAAGTGGCTCGGACGCTGTAACGATGAAACGCAGTCCTCAGCGCGGGTTTGCCCGGACGGATCGGGTGGCGGAGCAAATCCGCCGCGATCTGTCTGAGTTGATCCGGGCAGAAATTCGCGATCCGCGTGTACAGCAGGTGTCTGTGACCGCCGTGGAAGTGACACCGGATTACGCCCATGCCAAGGTGTTTTACACCGCGCTGGTGGCCGAATCCGAACGTGAAGCCCTGGCCAAGGGCTTGAAGCGGGCCTCGGGTTTTCTGCGTCATGAGCTGTCGCGTCAATTGTTGTTGCGCACGGTGCCTGAACTGCACTTCGAGTACGACACCTCCGTTGAGCGCGGCATCAGCCTCTCGTCGCTGATCGATACCGCGGTATCGCGCACGGCGGAAGATGCCGACAGTCCTAAAGACGCAGATCGAGACTAAACCGTTGTTGCAGGACGCGTTGCAAACGCTGCCCACCATTCCACAGATTCCGCGGCCGTCCCAGTGGCGCGCGCTGAATGGTGTGGTTCTGCTCGACAAACCCGTGGGTCTGACCTCGAATCAGGCGCTGCAATGGGTGCGCCGTCTGTTCGGTGCCAGCAAAGGCGGTCATACTGGCACGCTGGACCCGTTTGCCACCGGCGTACTGCCGCTTTGTCTGGGCGAAGCCACCAAATTTTCCGCCGATCTGCTGAACGCCGATAAGTGCTATCTGGCGACGCTGTCTTTCGGCACAACCACCGATACCGGGGATCTCACCGGCTCGGTGACCCAAACCTGTGAATCCCTGCCAACGCCAGCTGAGCTGGAAGCCATACTGGCATCTTTCGAAGGGGATTCGGAACAGATTCCCCCTATGTATTCCGCGCTCAAGCGCGACGGGCAGCCGCTCTATAAACTTGCCCGTGCCGGTATCGAGGTTGAACGCCAGCCCCGAAAAATTCATTTAAGCGAGCTCGCCTGGAGCAATGTGGTGGTTAACGCCGCAGGGCAGGTGACCACCGCTGATCTGTCGGTCCGTTGCAGCAAAGGCACCTATATCCGTACGCTGGCTGAAGATGTGGCCCGTGCGGTCGGTAGTTTGGCCCATCTGGTGGCGTTGCGCCGTACCTGGGTGGGCGAGGTCTCGGTGACAGGCTGTAAAACGCTGGCGCAACTGGTGGCCGAAAGCACCGCTATTAACCCGGAGCCATCCACGATTGCAGAAGGGCCCCTGATGCAGGCCACTTTGCTGCATCCAGCCGATTTTCTTGTGCAGAACCTGATCAGGCTCAATGTGACCGATAAACAGGCCGTCCTTTGCAGTCACGGTAACCCGTTTCAGGTGGAAGCAGAGCAGACTTTCACCGTAGGTGCCCAGGTGCGCTTTTATCTGCAGGGGCGCTTTATCGGCGTCGGGCAGGTAGTGGCCAGCGGAAAAGACCAGAAAATTCAGCCGGTTCGTTTGGTTTCCACTGAAAATTCTTGATATACTTATAGATTCTTCGCTTGCGCCATTTCGGCAAAAGCGCTTCTGTCCCATCAGGGATCACCTGAATGCTGCTCTCTCAAACTGGGGCGCATTCGTCACTTAAAGGAAAGTTTGATATGACGCTGAATGCTCAGAACAAAGCTCAAATCGTGGGCGATTACCAACGTGCTCAAGGCGACACTGGTTCGCCCGAAGTTCAGGTTGCACTACTGACCGCACGCATCAACGACCTGACCCCGCATTTTAAAGAACACTCGAAGGATCACCACTCGCGTCGCGGTCTATTGCGCATGGTGAGCCGTCGCCGTAAGCTGCTGGATTATCTGAAGCGTACCAATCTGGATAGCTACCGTGCACTGATTGGTCGTCTGGGCCTACGTAAGTAATTACGTGTCCGCCGTTTAAGCATGACGGGCGTTCTCAAACGAGGGCGCCCGTTTTGTTTTTGTTGCAGTACTGCTGTTGTCGTTGTTGATCGAATATTGATTGATCGTTAATTAAGAGATGTGTTGTTGTCGAGAGGAAGATAAAGCATGAGCATGTTTGAAATTGCACGCGAAAGTATTCAGTACGGAGCCCACACCCTGACCCTGGAAACCGGCCATGTGGCCCGTCAGGCCAGCGGTTCGGTGATGGTGTCGTACGACGACACCGTGGTGCTGGTCACCGTGGTTGGCGCCAAGAAAGCCAAGCCGGGTCAGGACTTTTTCCCGCTGACTGTGGATTATGTTGAAAAGACCTATGCCGCCGGCAAGATCCCCGGTGGCTTCTTCAAGCGCGAAGGCCGTCCTTCGGAGAAGGAGACTCTGACTTCGCGTCTGATCGACCGTCCGCTGCGTCCGCTGTTCCCGGAAGGTTTCTACAACGAAGTTCAGATCGTTGCCACCGTGATGTCGATCAATCCTGAAGTGGATTCCGACATTCCTGCACTGATCGGTGCATCGGCAGCGCTGGCGCTGTCGGGCATTCCGTTCAACGGCCCGGTGGGTGCCGCTCGCGTGGGTTACATCGATGGCCAATACGTCATCAACCCATCGTCTTCACAGATGAAGACCTCGCAAATGGATCTGATCGTCTCGGGTACCGAAGCCGCCGTGCTGATGGTGGAATCCGAAGCCCAGATGCTGCCGGAAGACGTGATGCTGGGTGGCGTGGTGTTCGGTCACGAACAGCAACAGGCCGTGATCCAGATGATTAATCGCCTGGTCGAAGCCGCCGGTAAACCAGAATGGGATTGGCAGCCAGCACCGAAGGACGAAGCCCTGATCGATATGGTCAGCACCTACGCCAAGCCGCGTCTGGAAGCTGCCTACAACGAAACTAGCAAGCAGGTTCGTAGTCAGCACCTGAAGAACATCTACGCGGATACCGAAGCACAATTCTGTACCGGTGATACGGCGGCGGATGCCAATACCGTTGGTAACATCCTGTTCGATCTGGAAGCCGGCATTGTTCGTGGCCGCATCCTGTCGGGCGCACCGCGTATTGACGGTCGCGACACCCGCACTGTTCGCCCGATTGAAATCAGCAACGGCATTCTGCCGCGCACCCACGGTTCTGCACTGTTCACCCGTGGCGAAACCCAGGCCTTGGTTGTGGCCACGCTGGGTACCGGCCGTGATGAGCAGACCATCGACGCGCTGATGGGCGAGTATAAAGATCGGTTCCTGTTCCATTACAACATGCCTCCGTACGCCACCGGCGAATGCGGTCGTATGGGCGGCACCAAGCGCCGTGAACTCGGCCACGGCCGTCTGGCCAAGCGTGCCCTGGTGCCGGTGCTGCCGTCGCCGGAAGAGTTCAGCTACACCATGCGTGTGGTTTCGGAAATCACCGAATCGAACGGTTCGTCGTCGATGGCCTCGGTCTGCGGCGGCTGCCTGTCGCTCATGGATGCTGGTGTACCGCTGAAGGATCACGTGGCCGGTATCGCCATGGGCCTGATCAAGGACGGTGGCCGTTTTGCCGTGCTGACCGACATCCTGGGCGACGAAGATCACCTCGGCGACATGGACTTCAAAGTGGCCGGTACTGAAAACGGTATCACTGCACTGCAGATGGACATCAAGATCCAGGGTATCACCAAGGAAATCATGCAGGTGGCACTGGCCCAGGCCCGTGAAGCCCGTCTGCATATCCTCGGCCTGATGAAGAACGCCATGGGTGAAGCCCGTACGGAAGTTTCGACCTTCGCGCCGCGTCTGTACACCATGAAGATCAACCCGGAGAAGATCCGTGACGTGATCGGTAAGGGCGGCGCCGTGATTCGTGCGTTGACCGAAGAAACCGGTACCACCATTGATATCCAGGACGACGGCACCATCACCATCGCTTCGACGAGCGGTGAAGCTGCTGACATGGCAATTGCCCGCATCAAGGCCATTACGGCTGAAGCCGAAGTCGGCGCCATCTACGAAGGCACCGTGCTGAAGCTGCTGGACTTCGGTGCCATCGTTAACGTTCTGCCAGGCAAGGATGGTCTGCTGCACATCTCGCAAATCGCTAACGAGCGTGTTGAGAAGGTGTCAGACTACCTGCAAGAAGGCCAGGTTGTTCGCGTTAAGGTTCTGGAAACCGATGACCGTGGTCGTATCAAGCTTTCGATGAAGGCGTTGATCGAAGCCGCGCCGCCCGCAGCCTGAGGTAAAAAGGGAAGGGCAGTTACGGCTGCCTAACCTGTCTTAGTAAAAAAGGCCAGTCGCAAGACTGGCCTTTTTGCTGGGAGCCACCTAAGCGCTTATTTGGCGACCTGCTTCTCGCGCAGCTCTTCCAGCGTCTTGCAATCAATGCATAGCGTCGCGGTCGGGCGGGCTTCCAAGCGCTGGATGCCGATCTCGATACCGCACTTGTCGCAGAAGCCATAGTCGTCGGCCTTGATGCGATCCAGCGTTTCTTCAATCTTCTTCACCAGCTTACGTTCGCGATCCCGGTTGCGCAGCTCCAGAGCCATATCGGTTTCCTGGCTGGCGCGGTCGTTGGGGTCAGCGAATACCGTCTGCTCATCCTGCATGGTATGTACGGTACGCTCGATATCAGCCATCAGATCGTTCTTCAGGCTATCTAGAATATTGGCAAAGTGCGCAAGCTGCTCTTTGCTCATGTATTCCTCACCCTTCTTGGGCACGTAAGGCTGGAACGTCGACGAACCGTTGTTAACGCTCTTGGCTGGGGTCGGTGCTGGCTTGGTGGCCTTGGCGGCCGGCTTTGCAGTTTTTGAAGTTGCCATGAGTTCTAGTGAGTGGGCAAAAAAGACAAAAGGTGATTCGGGTAATAAGAAAACCCTTAATCCTAACACAGCCACACCCTAAATATATGAAGGTTATTTGTCATCAACACCTTACGATGCTTCTGGCATTTTTTTGTGGCTTGCCATTGTGCAGGGTTGGCCTATGATGTGCAGCATTCACCAAGGAGCATCATCATGGCAAAAAAACTCAGCGTCACCATCGAACTTGAAATGACTGTACCGGACGAGTGGCAGATCATTGAAACCGAAGACGGTATCGGTGTTCTGAAGATCGGGCCGGAGCAGTATCTGGACCTGACCTTCGAACCCATGGTCACCAGCGATGTCGAAGGCTCGTGGACCAACAACGTCAGCGATGAATTTATGGACGAGCTCATGGATATGGTGGAAGCCGAATCCGTCGCCTATGAACTGAAGCAGACCCTGAACTAACTGCCTCACAATCACTAGCAGATGGGTTGTTTGACTAGCACGCTAGCGGGGGCAGCGCTGCAGCAGAGCTATCGGCGCTTGCCGCCGGTTTTCTTTAGCGAGCTCACGCCCCGTCCGGTGCGCTCACCCGCGCTCATTGTGCTCAATCATGCCCTGGCCCAGAGCCTGGGGCTAGATCCCGCACAACTGGTGTCGCCGGAGTGCGTGCAGCTGCTCGCCGGTAACACCTTTGTTGAAGGTCTGCCTGCCATTGCTCAGGCCTATGCCGGCCATCAGTTTGGCGGCTTTGCTATCCTGGGTGATGGTCGTGCGCTCCTGCTCGGCGAACTACAAACACTCGATGGACAACTGGTTGATATCCAGCTCAAAGGATCGGGCCCAACACCCTATGCCCGCCGGGGCGATGGGCGTGCAGCGCTAGGCCCCATGTTGCGGGAATACCTCATCAGCGAGGCCATGCACGGCCTTGGTATACCCACCACGCGTAGCCTGGCGGTGGTGTTCACCGGTGAAGCCGTCTATCGGGAAACTGCCTTGCCTGGTGCCGTGCTCACTCGCGTGGCTGCCAGCCACATCCGAGTGGGGACCTTCGAGTTTGCCGCCACCCAGGGTGACGAGGCTGTCAGGGCGCTGGCCGACTACGCCATCGACCGCCACTACCCGGCAGCACGCGACAGTGCCAATCCTTATCATGCATTCCTCAACGCCGTGATTGATCGACAAGCGGCATTGGTGGCCTGCTGGATGCAGGTGGGTTTTGTGCATGGAGTCATGAATACCGACAACATGAGCATTGCCGGTGAAACCATCGACTACGGCCCCTGTGCCTTTATGGATCGTTACGATCCATCCACGGTGTTCAGTTCGATTGACCGGCAGGCTCGCTACAGTTACGCCAACCAGCCGCGCATGGCGCACTGGAACCTGAGCCGCCTGGCTGAAGCCCTGTTGCCGGTATTGCATACCGACGAGAACGAAGCGCTGCAACTGGCACAAAAGGCCATTGGCGAATATCCCGGGCTCTATCAACAATACTGGCACAGTGGCCTCTGCCGTAAAGTCGGCATCCCCACGCCAGACCGCAACGCGGTTCGGCTGGCTGGCGAACTGCTGGACCAGATGTGGCACGCCGGTGCCGATATGACCAACACCTTTGTCCAGCTGTCGCATGATGCCCTAACCGACGTGGCCTTCAGTGAATGGGTATCGCGCTGGCGCGAGCTCATCCGCAGTCAGCCTGGTGGTATGCCGGCTGCGCAGCAACTCATGCAGCAGGTCAACCCGGTGGTGATCCCGCGCAATCAGCTGGTGCAGGCCGCGCTGGATGACGCATCGGAAGAAAAGGGTGATCTCCAACCTTTCAGCCAGCTACACCAGGTCATCCAGGCACCGTTTGACCCGCGTCACGCCGGATCTATCTACACCCGGGCACCGGCACCGGATGCCCGACCCTATGTTACCTATTGCGGCACATAACGATGCGCCTGGTTAAATGTCTTATCTGCTGCCTGCCCCTGTTCAGCCAGGCCGTCTGGGCCGACAGCATGGCCGAGTGTGAGAACATCATCCGCGGCGGTAATGAAAACGGGGCCTACCGCTATTGCTTGCTGCCCGCCGAAGAGGGTAACCCCAAAGCCCAGGTATTAGTCGGCATGGCCTTTATGACCGGCGTTGGTATCCTCAAAAACCCCGAACTGGCCGTGTACTGGTTCAAACGCGCCGCCGACCAAAACTACCCGGGCGGCATGTATCAGCTGGCACTCAGCAAACTGGCCGGCCTTGGTACTCCGGAAGATGAAAAGGGTGGCATGGCGCTCATGCAGAAAGCCGCACAGGCCGGGTCCGCGCGAGCAGCGGAGTTTCTGACCGAACTGGGCGTACCGGTTGAAAAGCCCCAGGCGCCGGTTGCACAATCGAAAAAAGTGAAGAAATACGAATGCACCGGGGTCGGGTGTGGCCGCCCGACGGATGGATTTGGCCGATAACTAAACACCGGGTATGGAATATTGATATGGACCTCTTTCTTCAGGCAGCTATCGAAGAAGCCCGGTTAGGCTTGAGCGAAGGCGGTATTCCCATCGGATCGGTGCTGGTTCATAACGGCCAGATTATCGGCCGGGGCCATAACCGTCGGGTGCAACAGGGTAGTGCCATTCTGCATGGCGAAATGGATGCCCTAGAAAACGCCGGTCGATTACCGGCGCAGGTCTATCGGGAATCCGTGCTCTACACCACGCTATCGCCTTGTTCCATGTGTACCGGTGCGATTCTGCTTTATGGCATCCCCAAAGTCGTGGTCGGAGAAAGCCTGACCTTTATGGGCGAGGAAGACTTACTTCGTTCCCGCGGCGTGACCGTGGAAGTCATCCAGGACCCGACCTGCATCGCCCTGATGCAGGACTTCATTGCCGCCAAGCCGACGCTCTGGAACGAAGATATCGGGGTGTAAAAATTTGAGAGGCTCATCTGGTAAGACTTTCGCGGTCTAGCATGATCCATAAGCTATTACTTGAAAAACGTGAACAAGTGATTACAGTATAGACATCTATAGAATCAAACGAATGCCAGAGTTTGACCTCTGGTTTAACGGAATTAAAGACGGGTTTACGCGTATTCGTCTGGCGAAACGCCTCGATAAAGCGCAGCGTGGCCTATTGGGAGACGTTGAACCCGTAGGTGACGGCGTGTTCGAAATGCCTGAGTTTTTCGGACCAGGCTGGCGGCTCTACTAGGTGGAGTGCGATGGGACCTTGATTGTCATGCGGGGTGGGGGCGATACGTCTACGCAAAAAGACGACATCGCCAAGGCTATCGCGCTATCTAAGACTCTGGAAGGGGCTAATCATGAATAAACGAATCAATATCGCCGATCTACCGGAATTTGATCTGGCTGAGTACCTGAAGACAAATGAAGTCGTTGCGCAGTATCTGACGAGTGTGCTTGAGGAGAATGATGGCGCCGAACTCACCCATGCCCTTGGAGTAATCGCACGGGCGCGAGGTACGACAGAAGTCGCCCGGGCCTCTGGCCTCACACGGGAAGCGCTTTACAAAGCACTGCGCCCAAGCTCCCAGCCACGCTTTGAAACCATTGCACGTGTTCGTACAGCTTTAGGTGTAAAGCTTGTGGCAAAGCCGACGCATGTTTAATGGCAAGCACAAGCAGAGCAATTTGCCGCGAGGGTGTCCTGAATTTTGTGTAAACGGTCATTTGGCAGGAAACTGCCGTATTGACCGGAGGCACCATGAGCAGCAAGAAACACGACGTACCTGAAGCATTACTCACATCTTTACTGGCGAACTA
>NZ_JBIJFP010000023.1:0-24310 GCF_057744235.1 Fluviibacter sp.
CCCGCCCGGCAAAGCGGTTCAGTAAATCATCTAGCCAACCGGTGTCGCCATTCACAAAGTGGTGCCGATGCACGAGTACCGCCACACTGGGGCGGCCGCGCAATCCTGGTTGTGTGTTCATCCATGCTTGGAGGTCTGGCACGCGCTCGAAGAAATCCGTGGCGCCGGGGAAATAGATGCCCCGGTTCGGGAAGGCTTTGGGCGGTGGCAGCTGTGTCCAGGCGGAGGCAGCGGCGCCGAGCGACCCAGACGCAACGAGCTGATCCGCCAGATCCATGGCATACCGGGTGTTCTGTAACCCGCCATCGCGCAGATACTCAGCCAGCCGGGCTTCAGCAGTAGCGGGTTTAGCCATAGCGTTATTGGTCGGCGCGCTTGCGGACGAGCCGGCATTGTCGATCACCCAGATCGGCGGTATCGCGGCGAGCCGCGGTGCGTTGGGTGCGTTGGCGGGTAATTTTGCCTGCGTTGGCGCCAGCCCCTGCAAAAGCCGCACAGCCGTCGGATGCGGCGCATCGATGAGTATCAATTCCGCCTGGCGGGCGGCACCCTCTATGCGCTGTGCCATAGCTGGGCGATCTGCCTGCGGCAGATTCAGCGGGACGTCGATATGGATCCATGTCCAGCCATGGGCTTCTGCCTGCTGCTTCAGCAATGCCGTACGGGCTGCCGGCGTAATATCCGCCGTGAGCCAGAGCAAGGTTTTCGCCTGTGCGCCCGCAGCGCCCAGGAGCAAGGCAACGACCAACCATCGGCACAACAACCGTGCCAGGCGGCGATAAACGCAATCGACCATCAGGGATTTTTCCCGCTGGCCCCCGCCGTCTTTTCCGGCACATAGATGATGCTGCCATCCTTGAGGCGGTAGGCGACCCCGGCACGAATACCCTCGCCTTGTGCGGCATCACCGGTACCCTGGTAACGGATCTCTTCGCCGTTTTCGCGAATGATGAGTTCGGTTTTATGTTCCGCGGTAGCGGCACTGTTCTCGGACAGATTTACGGCAGCCAGCAAGGCAACAACGAGCACCAGAAACACGTCGACGAGGTTGATCGACGAGAGCATGGGGTCATCATCGTCATCGTCAAAGATGTTGAAATGCTTGAGTGACATAGCCTTCAACCTTGTTCGCGCGACTTCTTGATGGCCAGAATTTCGGTCAATAACCAGCGGCGACGCACAGAATAAATGACCAACCCGATGGCCGCCGTGGCTAGAGCCAGGATAACGCCGGAGAAGGCATCGCTGAACACGGCCAGTGCGGCGTTCCCCTGACCGCTGGCCACCCCCTGCAATGCCGGGGCGAGTGGAATCATGGTGGCGATCAGACCCAGCATAGGGGTTACCCGGCTGAGCAGACGTAGCGGTTCGATGTGGCGAAGTGCCTGTAATTCAATTTCTTCCATACTCTGCTGTGCGTTATTTCCCAGACAACAATAACCAGGTTGGGTTTGACGCTGCCAGGCTTCGACCACGGTCGTGCCACTCATCCAGAGCGCATACAGGAAAGCGAGGCCGATCAGTCCCAGAATGGGCAGCAACAGCCACTGCGTTAATTGCAGAAACAGAACTTCAAGCACAAGGCACCTCAGGTTGAGCAATGCCGCGCGGCGGCATGTGGGTGAATTATAGGTTGAATCACGGCATAACGATTGAAAACGATTTTCATCTGAAAGCCTGTAGAATCCTCGTTCTATGCTCTACCCCACGTCATTGCGTCCAGCTTCGTTGGCCCGCTTGTTCGCTTACTGCTTCGCCACCGGGAACCGTGCTTTCCTGGCGGCGCTGCTGGTATGCGCGCTGCTGGCCACGCAATGGGGGTTGAATCGCCATGTGGTAGAGCACAGTAGCCAACCGATCCTGACGCTGACCGCCGTCGGCGCGGCTTCAGCACTGGCTAACGACAGTGCACCCGTATCACATGATGGGCCGGGCTGCCTGATCTGCCTGGAGCATCAGGCCCACGGTGCCGCGCTGACCGGCAGCCTGACACTAACGCTGGCCTTAACGCTATCGATGCTGCTGGCCAGGGCGCTACCGCCCAATACGCCTTATCTGACACCGGAACGCGCCCGCCAACGCGCCCCCCCGGCTTTTTCCTGAACCGTTGTATGTCCCCGACACCGTGGTTGACACCAGGGTGTGCTGTCGTTTTATTCAGGAAAGACGCCTATGTTTTATCAGACTTCGCGTGCCCGTGTACGCACGCTTATTCACGCCCTTTGCATGGCCCCGGCCGTTTTTAGCGCCCCGCTCCATGCCCAGGAGGCACCGGATGTTCAGACTCAGCTCAAGCAGATTCAGGCCAGCCTGAGCCAGATCCGCTCGGAATACGAGCAACGGATCGCCACGCTGGAAAACCAGGTCAGCCAGCTGCAGAAAGAAAACACGCAACTGAGCGCCCGCGCCACGAGCCCGGCAAAAGCAACGTCCGTGCCGTTGGCTCAGGCACGCCAGGAGCCGCCCGCCAAAACTACAACGCCTGCACAAGTGCGTGTGGCCAAAGCCGAATCTGTCGAAGATGCCATCACGGCCGTGGCGCCCCCACCTGCTGCTGCCGCACCAACGCCATTCCCGAACCTGGGCGGCAAGGATCGCACCATCGATCTGGGGGTGGAACTATTCCTAGACGCGAAGTATTCCTCCCAAAGCCAGAACCCGACAAATGCGTTTGCCGGCACCCTACCGAACGGGGCCGAGGGGGTCCCTCGTGGCTTCTCGATTGGTGAAACCGAGTTGGCTTTCATGGGGGCCGTGGATAACCTCTTCCGCGCAGAAGCACGCTTTGTCCTTGAGCAGGAGGGCAATACCACGGCCATCAAGACCGAACTAGCCTATGCTGAAACGCTGGGTCTGCCTTGGGGCACCAAGGTCAAGGCCGGTAAATACTGGTCGAACGTAGGTTACCTGAACGACAAGCACCCGCACGAATGGGACTTCGTGGATCTGCCGTTAGTCTATAAGCAAGTGTTCGGTGGTCAGCTGAATGAAACCGGTGCCCAGCTGAGCTGGATCGCCCCCACTGACAATATGCTGTTCAAGTTCGGTGGCGAAATTGCGCAAGGCTCCAACGGTTACGGTGAGAGCTTTAACAGTAACTTCAACCAGAACAAACCGCGCCTGGGCACGCTGTTTGCCAAGACCGGTGGCGACATTGGTGACTCACACTCCTGGCAAGGAGGGGTGTCGTGGGTGCGCTCGACCACGGGTAGTGGCGCTGCTGCCAATCAGGCAACCTATACCCTCACCAATGAAAACCAGCTGAATTTCTCCGGTGGAAACACGACCTGGATTGCCGACTTTGTTTACCGCTGGGCACCCTTTGGTAACCCGACCTCACAAAACCTGAAGATCCAGGGTGAAATGTTCTGGAACAAACAGAGTGGCAGCATGACGTCGAGCACAGGTTGCTTTACTGGAGACCCTGAAACAGAAGTCGTTTCAACTGGCTGTAACGGCAGCAACTTCGCTCAGAACCAGCAGGGCTTCTATACCCAGGGCATCTATCAGTTCATTCCGAAGTGGCGTGCTGGTTACCGTTATGACCGCGTCTTCAATGGCACGAATAGCTTTGGCCTACCTGCCGAAGCCCTGGCCGGTTCGCAGATCCAGAGCGGTTGGGATCCCTATCGCAACACGATCATGATGGATTGGGCGAACTCGGAATACTCACTGATCCGTCTGCAGCTGGCCCGCGACAACGCGTTTGGTCCGGGCGTTTATAACAACGCAATCTTCCTTCAGTACATCATGTCTCTCGGCGCCCACGGCTCTCACAAGTACTAATTACGGCAGGCTGCACAGACTCATGACTTTGTTGCTCCGTGCTCGCTCCCTCGCCTATCGACCTGATATGTCTCGGTCGCTGCGCGCGGTGCGCCTCGTCCTGAAGTCGGTTCGCACTACCTTTTTGGAGGTTTTATGAAAATTTCTATTTCAACCATTAAATTCGCTGCAGCATTTTCATTTGCTGCCCTTTCGTCTCTGGCCCATGCCGACCTGAAGATCTTTGCTACCGTTCCCGAATGGGGTGCGCTGGCAGAAGCCTTAGGGGGTAACAAGGTGCAGGTGTACACCGCCACCACAGGGCTACAGGACCCACACCGGATTCAGGCACGGCCGTCGCTGATTGCCAAAGCACGCTCGACCCATCTGCTGATTGCCACGGGCGCGGGGCTGGAAGACGGCTGGTTACTCACGGTGCAACGCGAGGCCAACAATCCGGAGATTCTGAACAACCGACCCGGTTATCTGGTTGCCAGCCAGTATGTACGAATGCTGGATGTGCCGGCAACGGTGGATCGGACGATGGGCGATGTCCACGCAGAAGGCAATCCGCACATCCAGACCGATCCGCGCAACCTACTGCCGATTGCGAGGGCCATCAGCACCCGCATGCAGCAACTGGATCCGGAAAACGCCGCCTACTATCAGACAAGGCTCAGCCAGTTTGATCAGAGCTGGCAGTTGAATCTGCAACGCTGGCAGAAGCAGGCAGCCCCTTTGCGAGGGGTGAAGGTCTGGTATCAGCATGATGGCTACCCCTACATGAATGCGTGGCTGGGGTTGAATCAGGTAGGCGTACTCGAACCTCGCCCCGGCGTGGAGCCTTCGAGCCGACAGCTGGCGGATGTGTTACAGCGCCAGCAGACGCTGCAGGGCCGGATGGTGATTGCATCAGCATACATCAGTGATGCGCCTTCAAAGTGGTTGTCAGAAAAGGCCAACATCCCTATGGTCGTGCTGCCATTCACAGTCGGAGGCAACGCCCAGGCCAAATCACTGACGGATCTCTACGAAGATACGATTCAGCGCCTGCTGGCCGGGCTGAAGTAAACTGACCCGATGAACGATTTGTCTGTCTTTGCCGACATCCTGCTCCCCGCCCTGGTGGCCGGGTTGCTGGTCATCAGCACGCACATTCCCCTGGGCTTCAAGGTCTTGTCACGGGGCATCATTTTCATGGATCTGGCCATTGCCCAGGTGGCGGGTCTGGGCGCACTGCTCGTCACCGTGGTTATTGGCGAGGATGCGCCACCGATACTCACCCAAACAGGGGCCATGTTGCTAGCCCTTTGTGCAGCGCTGTTGCTGTTGCGCTGTGAGCGACTGACACAACGCTATCAGGAACCGCTGATCGGCACGCTATTCGCGCTGGCAGCGACTGCTGGCATGTTGTTACTAGCCGGTGACCCACATGCGGGTGAACATATGACCGATCTGCTCTCCGGGCAGATTCTCTGGGTATCCCGCGAACAGCTCATCACCAGCGGCGCACTGACAGGCGTGCTTCTCGTTGCGCTTTGGGTCGCGCGACAAAGTCACACTATGTTCTATGCCTTATTTGCCGTCGCCATTACACTATCGGTGCAAATGGTGGGCGTCTACCTGGTGTTTGCCACGCTCATCATTCCTGCACTGAGCACTGCTCAGCTCACGCATCCCCGCCAGCGACTGCATGTGGCCTATGGCCTAGCGGTAGCAGGTTACCTCCTCGGGCTGGGTGCTTCAGCGCTGCTGGACCTGCCAACGGGTCCAATGATTGTTTGGACACTGGCGCTTTGTGGTGCCATCACGGCCACCGTGGCAAAAAGGCAACAGCCTTATTCTGTCTGAATATGGCATGACCCAAACCGGCAATTTCTTCGACGGCGGTTGGCGCTTACGCCTAGAATGGTTCATTACGTTAACTCTGGGAGTCTTGCCATGCGTCGTTTCGTCCTTTCTACGGTTGCGTTGTGTGCAGCCGCCAGCGTTTCTGCCGCCGATGTCAAAGTGGGCAATCTGAGTATTGATGATGTGTGGGCACGCACTGGCCAAGCAGGTCAGGTGTCTGCCGCCTATTTTGAAGTGAAGAACAAGGGTGCAGCCGACAAGATCGTTTCGGCGAACTGCGATTGTGCCAAGGCCACTGAACTGCACGATATGAAAATGGCCGACGGTAAGATGCTGATGATGCAGGTCCCGGCGATGGACGTCCCAGCCAATGGCGAGCTGAAGCTGAAGCCAGGTAGTTATCACATCATGCTGATTGGTCTGAACCGTCCGCTGGTGGCTGGAGAAACGCTGCCGATCAAGGTGAAGTTCGAGAAGGCCGGTGAAGTGACGCTACAAGCCAAGGTCAAAGACAAGGCCGCGCACGCAGGTCACTAATCTCTCCGGATTCACCGAAAGGCCCCTGAACTGCAGGGGCTTTTTTCTGGCTAGCGATTAGAATGAGATTTTTGCCGCGATATTTGCCATGCTGAACGACAACGACATCAAACGCATCAGCGCTGAAGAACAGCTACGCCACGAGATACGCCAGCAGCTCGCCGCGGCTGCGGCACCACCGAAAACGGCAGGGCCCGCTTCGGCGTCGCCGGCACCTCACGGCTTTGGCAAGAAATTGATGGATTTTCTGAACAGCTCGGTGGGCATGTGGTTGCTGTCTTCCGTAGTACTCACTGGGGGTGCGGCGCTGATTCAGCAGGTACAACACAGTTACCAGATCAAAGAGCAGAACCACCAGCAACTGGTATCGCACTTGTTCGAAATCCAGAATCGACTGGATAACATGGAATATCTATTGCGCCGGGCACAAACGGTGGGCGATGCCAAGAAGGCACTGAACGGCCTGTTCAAAAGTCTGTTCCCGCTATCGCCGGAGCTACAGAATCGCAGCCTGAGTTCGCTCTATTTTGCCGTGTATAACCTGATTCCTGGTGATCGGCAGCAAAAAGCCCAGGAAGCCATCGAGTTTGTGCGTCAGCTCGAAGATTCGGAATATGCGCTGCAAGCCCGTCCGGATAGCCAGGCATTAACCGATGCCGACCGTGCCCAATTCGACAAGCTGATCAAAGCCTGCAAAGCGATTCATCTGGCAGTGGATATCAAGCGGATCCATTAAAGCAACAGACCCGCTTGATCCTCATGCAGCCATCTGATCCTGGTTAGCTGCGCCAGGCACAACGCCCAGCGCCTCCAGGGCGTCGGCCAGATCATGATCCGATAATTTATGGTGTGTGCGTAACCAGACGAGCATCGCAACCGGTACCGATGGCGTGAGATCTTTCTCGAAGCGGGAACCCACAGGTTGAGATACCCCGAACATGGACCAGAAATCCCGCTGATTGCGACCGAGTTTTTTGCGCATGGCCTTGAGCCCTTCCGGGCTCAGGTGCGACTGTCGACTTGTACGTGCCATGATGCGCTCCTCAGAATTTATAGTTGAAGGCGGTGTAGTACGAGATGCCCATACCCGGCACAGCTGTGCCCCACTGCGGACCACCCTGAGCAGCGCTCGGGTTCATGCTCATGGTTCTACCCTGGCCCAGGTAAGCTCCGCCCAGGGGCTGGTAGTAGAAGGTGTTGAACAGGTTGTTGATACCGGCATCGACACGCACCTTCGACCATGAGTAGCTGGCTTTGAGGTTGGTGAGGAAGTAACCGGGCGTGGCGATTTCATTACGCTCGACTGACAGGAAATTGTTCTTGTTCGCCACAGCAATAAACTGCAGCTGGTTATCCCAGCCGCCGAACTGATGGCTAAAGTTCAACTTACCGTTGACCGGCATGACGTTGTACAAACCGTAACCGGTCACCAGATTTTTGCCATAAGTCCAGTTGAACAGGCCCTGGGCACTGAATCGGCCAAAGTCTGTTTTGGCGAGCGGCATCTGGCCATCCAAATCGATACCGGCCAGATTGGCGTTCTGATTCACATAACGCATCGTGACGAACTGGTTTGGCAATAAGGTGATATTGGGCGCTCCAATCACCGAGTTACCGCTCCACTGCACTGCGTCTATATAATTTTCAACATAGGAATAGAAGGGTGATGCCTTGACCGTGTAGTCCCGCTCTTCGGTATGCAGGTCATACACCGCGGATGCCGTGTAGGCTGTTTCAGGTTTCAGGTTGGGGTTGCCGAAGTAGCCATTACCATCACCGACGGTGTTATTCATGATGGCAGCCATGTTCCAGGCGGACCAGGTGTACAACTCGTACAGGTTGGGGGCACGCACCTGACGGGCCAGACCCAGCTGCATATCCTGCCGGTCGCTGTGTTGGTAACTGGTCGTCAGCACGATATCGATATCGTTGAACGTCGCACTCCGGCTGCCATTGTTGAAGGCCGCCGCTTCGTTAATTTCATTACACGGATTACCGGCACCGCAGGTGCCCGAATGTGGCATCACATAACCAGTGCCAGCCCAAGGCCCTTGACCGGGTTGCGCGTTAAAACTGCTTGGCGCGAAGCCAGGCTGGTAACCGTGCACGTTACCGGTTGATGAATTAATGAGGGAATAGCGCACCCCCAGCTCGGATTTCAAGCCCTGCGTCAAACGCTGCGCCCACTCACCGAAAACCGAGGCTGCCTGCTGTAGGCCACCGTTGATGTTCTGGAAGGTGTAGGGCTGCATCATGCCGGCCGTACCCGAGGATGGCCAATAGTCATTCAGGTAATAGCGCTGCCATTCGGCACCGGTTCTGAGCAGCGAAGCTTCCGAAAGATGAATATCGCCTTTGACCTTGACCCCGGCAGTATTGCTATTGGTATTCATCGGCATACCCGTAGTGTTATTACCGTAGTCGTACTGCTTGTTGGGGCCAAAGTTCATCTGGTGATTCAGTTGCTCGAAGTACGCCTGTGCTTCGAGTTTGCCCCAGTCATAGCCTCCCCAGTACTGCAGGTTGTAACGCTGCTGCTGATTGCCTGTGAGGTCCATCCGCTGGTTCACGTAACCTTCGTACGGAATATCCTGCCAGCTGTACTTGAGCTGAACGGTATGCTTGTCTGCTTTGAGCGCCAGCGCGACTGCCTGATTGGTCGATTCGTAGGAGGTCGAACCCACCATATTGCCCGGCAACACCTGGTTGCCACTGGTTGTGCCGGTGGTCTGTTGTCCGGTATGGAATGTTCTGGCCGCAGTGTAGTTGTTGGCTGACGATGTCGATGCCGTGTAGCTCAGACTCAACCAGTCGGTAGCCGCGGTAATGCTCAGGTTGGCACCGATATTGTTGTTATTGGTGTTGTAGAAGCCACCGACATTACCGGTAATGAGATTCTGTCTCTCTTCGGCAAAGGTCGGTTGCCCAGTACTCGCCACAATGGCACCGCCAATGCTATTGAAGCCAATGCTCACCGGCTTATAGCTCTTATAAACGGCCATGCTCTTGATGCTCGATGGATCAACATATGAGAGCGGCGTATTCATGTGATTCGGACAGGCCGGCAAGGCATCCACACCATCAAGCAGAACACTGATGCGATCATCCGCCAGACCACGGAGTACGGGAATACTCGAGACCGCACCGCCCACCTGGAATGCCACCCCTGACACATTGGTCATCAGGGTCGCGGTATCCACATTAGCGGCTTGTTGAATGGCCAGCTCTTTGCCAACGACCACCGCATCAGCATCATAACGGGTGGCGCTCACATCCACGTTTACCGGCTCGGCAGTGGTTTCCTGGGCCAAAGCCGGCGAGTTAAACGAACTGGCAAAAGCAAAACTCAGGGCAAGCGCAAGCGGCTGCCGTGCAAACCCATAAGGCTTGCGAATATAAATTTGAGACTTCATCAACAACTCCAATCAGACGGGTGCTGTTGCCGCGGCACCTGGCCAGGCGGCAAGCAGACACAATCACCGGCAATGCAGGCCGGTAGCTCGGGTCAGATCAAAGTTGTGCAGGGGGCCCAGTGGCTGGCTCAGACCAGGCCCGGGTGAGATAGACAGCCGTAAAGGCCAACTGACCGACTTCAGCACCCGCAGCCTGGTGCATCTTGAAGTCAAAAACGGAAGGGGGTGCAATACCCGTCTGGCTCATGAGACAGAGCGGACAATGGCCACCGGATTTAGCCTGGCTGTCGCTACCGGTATCATCGCCCGTCACCCAGACCTGGCTGCTGCCCTGCATGGTACAGATCGTTTCCCAGTTGCCTTCACCGGCAGCGGCTTTGGCTTGCGCCACAGGCATCAACATGATCAGCGCCTGCCAGCAGACGACGAGTGCCAACAGCCAGCGGCTCAGTGTCATTCTGAGAGGCTGGCGGTTGTATATCGGCAGGAAGGTCTGAAATTGGGCGTTCATAGACAATACCGTGAAGAATTATCTATGAACCAACGCCTGATTGCCAAACAAATACACGCCGAATTGACCTAGATCAAATTCTGCGGGTTTTGTTGCAAGCTCAGTATCCCCAGGGACCATAAGGACCGTAGCCCATGCCCGGGCCAGCCATCATGGCATTGAGTTCAATCGCATTGGCGACATTATTGATGGCCTGGGCTTGAGCCTGCTGCGCCAGCACGTTCTCCCGCTGATTCGCCACTTGCAGATCCTTGTCGAGACCGGGTGCATTGGCAGGGCGCGGTATGGTCACGGTGTAATCGGCATCAAGACCCTGACACAGTGCGGTGCTTTCCGGTGAGGACGCTTCGGCACCGCTGGCCCATTGAGCGCTGAAACCCGGGGCCGTGTAGCAGCCATTCGCTGCCAGAGGGAAGCGCTGGACCGAATCCTTAGTCAGCATGATCACTAGCGGCGCCTGCCCCAGTGCCTGCTGGTTGCTGCTGATCAGCGCGCCCTGTGGCACCGAGTTGACGGTGAGCGAACCGGCACAACCCGTCAGCGCAGCAACGAGTGTCAGCGATATGGGTAATGCGATTTTCATCATGGGCGCTCCTGTTAACGCCCCAGAGTTTCTCGGCTTTCATGGACAGCGTCAACCGTTTCGATTGAACGGGATGCCAACCCCCAGTAGCCACCCTCGGCATCATAAAGATAACGGTAATTGAGCAGGGGGCGAATACCGGTGTTGATAAACGGGTCTCCCCAACCGGTGACGACGTCCTCGAAAATTTTGGTCCAATGGCCGCGCGCTAGCGGCGCCGCTGGGCCGTTGCCCTCGATCCAGCGGATCTGGGGCCCGCTGTCATTGAGCCAGCGCGGTGTGATGTACACCTCGGTGCCGTTGGGAATCTTGCCATGACGGGGCGCGCCGGTGATGCCGGCGAGCGTGGAGCGGATTCCGGTGTCCATGAGAAAACGGCCGTGCACCAGATAGGGCATGTCGTTATCAACAACATTGACCGTGAGGTCGGCCTGCGGATAAGCCCAGAGGTTTTGCTTCAGACCTTCGACTCGAGGTTTTTCCAGTTTGACGAGATTGAAATCGTTATTAGTCGCGTCATTAGTCAACCCGATTCGAATGCCATCAGGTTCGAGCACGAATCCTGCGCGCAACTGGCCATTTTGAACCTGCGGCAAATTAAACAGTGCAACACCATCGCGCTGGCCGAAACCAATGCCGATGCGCCGAACCCGCTTCTCGGCCGGACCTGCTTTACAGGCTTTAGCCAGTTCGGCATCGGGCGCACAGATGATCTCTGACACAACCAGGCCATTGAGGTTGCTGACAGCCGCCTGGCCGGCCACTCTGCCCTCACCTTCGGCATCCACAAATTCGATGCGCAGCGGGCTGAATGTACCGCGGTTGATTTGCCCGCTTTCGGCGAGTTCTGTCAGGCCCTGAGGACCATTAGAATCAAAATCAGCCACGAGTTCCTGGCTAATGAGGGTCACACTGCTGCCGGTATCAAGCAGCATATCAACCACTGGTCCGCCATTAATACGGACGCGTACTTTGAGGTGCTGTTCAAAGCTGCTGTCTGCCGTGTAGGGAATAAAAAAACTGCCTCGGTAGGCCGAGTAATCTGGCCGTTCCGAGGCAAAAGACCATGCGGTCTGACAGAGTGCTACAAAAAACAGGAGTGCGCGTTTAGACATCAGCCCACATGCGCAGCAGGTTGTGATACACGCCGGTCAGGCGAATCGCCTCGTCGGTTTCACCATGCGCTTTACGTAGTTCAATGATGGACATATCCAGATCGTAGAGCAGACGGCGCTGCTCGTCGGAACGGACCATGCTCTCTGTCCAGAAAAAACAGGAGATGCGGGCGCCACGCGTCACCGGCTCAACCCGATGCACGGAGGAGCTGGGATACAGCACCATATCGCCCGCGGCAAACTTGATGCGTTGCGCGCCGTAAGTATCTTCGATGACGAGCTCGCCACCGTCGTAGTCTTCGGGTTCAGTCAAGAACAATGTGCACGACACATCCGTACGCACATGACGACCGGTGGCGGCGTGCGTGCGCACCGAATTATCAATATGGTTACCAAAGGCATTTTTCTGGCCGGTGTAGCAGTTAAACAGCGGCGGATAAATCCGCTTGGGCAATGCGCCGGTCAGAAATAGGTCATTAGTGGCGAGGGCATGCAATACGATGGTGCGGGCTTTTTTACAATCATCGCCGTCTTCCGGCAATTGGGTGTTGTTCTTGGCCTTAGCCGATTGGCTACCCGCCGTGACGACGCCATCTGCCCAATCCGCCCCATCGATAATCTGACGAATGTCATTCACCTGCTGCTTGGTGAGCACCTGCGGAATATGTAAGAGCATGATGGCGTCCTTTCTCGACGTTAGAACTTGTACGTCAGCCCCAGCTGAAATGCCTGGTAGGTACCGGGCACGGCGAAGCCGCCGTTTTCGTAGAGGGAAACGTAGTTGGTGGTATTGAAAAGGTTGTAACCGTTTAAGCGCACGGTGTAGTTTTTAGCGTCGTACTGTAAGAGGCCATCGACGGTAGCCTGGGCCTGAACCCAGTTCGGGGCGTTGTAGGCAGCACCTGTTTGGCCATAAACATTACGACGTCCCATGCCGTTGACGCCCCCACCGATTTTCCAGCCATGCGGCAACTGGTAGGTGGTCCACAGGTTGAAAGTGTAAGGCGTGCTATTTGACGGTGCCTGGCCCACCATCTGGGTGGCAGCCGGGTTGGCGGGGATATCGATACGCGAATCCATCAAACCGATACCGCTGAAGATGTCCCACTTTTCCGTGAGGCTCCCGGTCAGTTCAAACTCAACGCCATCGGTATGACGGCGTTGTGAGCGTAACTGGGCGGTGCTCTCGAGGTCCGTATTGCGTTCGTAGTTCTTGACCTGATGATATAGCGAGGCACGGAAGGACAATCCCAGGTCATTAATATCGCCCTTGTAACCAATTTCCGTCAGCTCGCTGGTTTCTGCGGGCAACTGTGCGCCGGCTGACAGCTGGTACAAATCGGCTGTTGGGCTGAACGAATCACTCCAGGACAAATAGAAAGTGCCGAATCTGGGCATCGGCTCATAGAGCAGGCCGGCGCGATAGCTTTGTGCCGAAAAATCAAGCCCCTGATTTTTAAGACCGGTCGTCGAGTTGGGCTGGTTATAGACCGCGTTCAACCAGTCGTTGCGGAAGCCACCCATCACTTTCACGCCGCGCGTGAGCTCCACCATATCCTGGCCGTAAACAGCATAAGAGTTCGATTGATAGGCAAAGACGGTGCTTGGTGTTTTGACCAAATTAGCATAGCCGTTTTGACAGTAATCACGCACCAGGTTGTTGTTATTCACCGTAATCCATCCCGTATTACTCGGGCTGTAGGTTGGCTGGCAACCGGTTGTGTTATAGCTGTAGCGATAAACATGTTCTCGGTAATATTCAACACCCGCCAGCAGGGTGTGTTCCATATCCCAGGCTTTCGCGGTTTTGTTGAAATCTGACTGGAAGGCCAGCGTTTCTTCATTAGCGCCACGCGGTGGGGCCAGGCTCAAGGTCTGGACGGGGTACGGATTGTTTTGCAACGGATCCGTGCTATTCGGGTTCTGACCACGGCCTTTGTTTGCCCAGAGTGCGCGGGTGTAATTGGCATATTTGAGTTTAGTCACCAGCGAGGTGTCTTTATCAAAACTGTAGTTCTGACTCAGGTTGCCGAACTGGGTCACATTATTCTCAATATCGGCGATGGTGCCGCTGAACGTCGAGGCTGGCACATTGACGGGGTTTTTAGACTGGCTGTTAAATCCGATACCGTAATCGGGTACCAAGTTCGTTTTGAGATAGTAATAGCTGGCGTCAATCTGGTTGTAGGTACCGATACCCCAGGAATAAGAGGGTGCTATACCTTGCGTGTGGTTGGTCACCTGATTACGCGAGCTACCGGAATCCTGCACAACGGCGTTAACTCTGATTGCCGAGCTTTGCTCACGGTTAACAACAAAGTTGACATCAGCCGTGCTCCGGAAATAGTCGAAACTACCACCGATGACGCTGACGTTGCTCTTGTTGTCCAGAAAGGCTTTCTTGGAAACCTGGTTAATCACACCACCGGCCTGGCCACGGCCGAAGAGCATGGAGGCGGAACCACGCAGTACTTCAATGGCCGCATCGTTAAAGACGTCGCGGTTGTACTGGGCGGTATCACGCATACCGTCGATGTACATGTCACCAAAGGTGTAGAAACCGCGGATATTGATGTTGTCGCCAATACGGCCGCCTTCGCCCGAGTTGAAGGTGACGCTGGGCACATTCTTCATGGCCTCTTCCAGCGTCGTCGCGTTCTGATCCGTCAGCAGCGTATCCGGCACGATCGTAATGGCCTGCGGCACCTCCGCCACATCCTGCTCGAACTTACCCGCCTTGGTTGTTTTAACGTTGTAGCGGTTGATCTCCAGACCGTCCGCTTGGGCGCGCACCTGGACCTCTTTCAGCGTCTGCACTTCGTCGCTGGTTTGACCAATCGCTGTGAGCGGGGTAACCATGAGCGCTGCAATGGTGGCCCCAAGGGTAGACATGCGCTGGGGCTTTTGTGACTTCTCAACCGCTCGCGGCTGCTTTTTACGATGTTTGTGATTTTTCATACGATGTTCCATATCCAATAGCCCCGTGTTGTCACGAGGGGTTTAATTGGCTGGCTGCATCGCGGAGGCTTGGCCTCTGTACGGCTGGCTACGACAAATTTTGATGATTACTGCGGATTTCGAGTGCTACCAACGCGTCACACTCGGTACATTTTTTAATGCATCCGATAGCGTCGTGGCGTTCTGTTCATCCATGAGCTGTCGGTTTACTACTGTGGGCTCTACCGGATTCAATGCATTCTGGTAGGGCTGAACCATCACTTCTCCCGTGCTGTGGCAGGCTGTAAGGCCACCCCACAGCACAAGAGACCAAATTTTCATCAGCGATAACCGCCGGGACCACCACCTATACTGGTCATACCGGTTTCGGCCATGAGCTCTTCGTTCTCAACATCGGCATCGGGATTGACGGTGTAGTCATTGGCGTAATGCACGGCGCCGGTATGCGAACAGCCGCTGACAAAGCTGGCGGTCATGAGCAGCGTGAGCAACAAGAGGCCAAAACGAATAGTTTTAAATTCAGTCATGATGTTCACTTGGTCAAAATAAGTTTGCCGAGGCGCGTGGCGCGTAGCACATAGCTGACGCCTTCGTGGTCAATAATGAGGCTATTAGCCTGGCCGAGCAGCGCGCGACTACTCACGCGTTTGACCGCATCTGCCGAAGCGACGCCGGTTTTCTGCGGCGCCGTCGCACCCGCCACCTGCAACAGGCGGGGTGCCAGACTATTTGCCGGTTTATTGACCATAAGACTTTAGTTACCCGGATCCGTCACGAAGCCGACTTTTTCGATACCGGCCTTGTTGGCTGCCGCCATAGCGCCGATGACACGCTCGTAGACCACCTGCTTGTCGCCGTAAATATGCACCACCGGCTGCGGTTGCTGTGTTGCCATCTCTGCCAGTTCTTTCTTCATGGCTTCTTCGGATACCGGCACATTATTGATGCGATAGCCGCCCTTGGCATCGACTGCAAGTTTCACCACATCCGGTTTTTCCAGTTGCGGTGCGGTCGAGACTTTGGGTAGATCAATCTCCAGCGAGTGCTTCATCACCGGTACGGTGACTATGAAGATAATAAGCAGAACCAGCATGACGTCGACCAGCGGCGTCATGTTGATCTCACTCATGACATTGCTGTCGTTGTTGTCGAGGCTTCCGAATGCCATGATGCTTGATCCTTAGCCGTGAGTGCCGGCACGACGAACGGCCTGAGGGCGTTCAATACGGTTACCGGTGACGTAGAAGGCATGCAGGTCGTAGGCAAAGCGATTGAGCTTGCCGATGATGAAGGCATTACCACGCACCAGTGCGTTGTAACCCAGTACCGCAGGAATAGCGACGACCAGACCGAAGGCTGTCATGATCAGCGCTTCACCCACTGGGCCAGCGACTTTGTCGAGACCCGCACTACCCGCATCGCTAATGGTGAGCAGTGCATGGTAGATGCCCCACACGGTGCCGAAGAGACCGACAAAGGGGGCTGTTGAACCGATAGAAGCCAGCAGCGCCAGGCCCTGGCTCAGACGGTCTTTGGCATCATCAATGGCGTTGCTCAGACTACCCGTCATCCAATCGCTGAGATCCAGCGAATCGTGTAATTGTTTATCGCTATGACGATGGTGCTGCATAGCGCTCTGCCCTTCAACGGCCAATTGCTTGAAGGGGTTGGCTTGGCCGGGCTCTGTCTCCAGGGCTTGCAGGCCATGCGCCAGGTCGCTGCTGTGCCAGAAGTTCTGAACGGCAGCCGCCTGCTTTTTGGCACGCTGGACACCGAGGCCTTTGGTGATGATGACGGTCCAGGAAATGATGGACATGACCAGCAGGGCGATCGCCGTCAGGATGATGACGATGCCGCCCGATTGAAGCATGTGGAGCAAACCCAGTTGTTCGTTCATGATGCAGTTGCCTTGAAGTTATACAAAAGAAAAATGGAGGGGATGGTTATTGCGCGGGTGCCGCAGTTGGTGCAGGACCGGCTTGATCCAGCGAGAAACGAATGGGCAGCTGGTAACACATGGGAATAGCCTGGCCACCTTTACGTGCCGGGTTGAAACGCCAGCGGTTAACGGTGTCATTCGCGGCACGATCCAGCCGGACATAGCCAGAACTTTTCGCGACATCGACCGAATCCACAGCGCCGGTGGCTGCTACGCAGACTTTGAGCAGCACGATGCCCTGCTCACCCTTGCTACGGCTAACGGGTGGATAAGGCGGCTTGGGGTTATGCAAATCTGAGGCACTGGCATCCGGCATATGCACCGGGGCGGCCGCCGGATCACCTGCAACGTTTTTGGTCGAGGCCTGTTCCTGGGAAACAGCTGTTTCCTTCGTCACGACTTTGTCTTTTTTCTCCTGGCGCTGATCTTTGACGGCCTGTTTTTTGATGGTTTGCACCATGGCGGAAGACTCACGGTCCACCATTTCCGCCATCATCACCAGGGGCTCGGGGTGCGTGACAAAGATCAATGCCCAGAATGCGACCAACACCAGTGCCACGATGTGCACCACCGAAACCCACAGTGCGGTTTTGCGGTAATCGTTTTCGGGCGGTAGGGCGTGGTTTAGTGACATCGGGAAGGGACAAATGGTGCTGAATGAAAAGGCGAACGAGATATATTCTCAACAATAGCTAAATAAAACAGGGCGCCGCTGCGGCCAAAGCCCGATTCTCTTGGTGAATGGCATTCAGGCATTCTTTGGCACACGCTTTGCAGCTGCCGCACTGGCTGCCGAGCGACAGCTTGCGCTGCAGGTCTTCTACCGTGAGCGCACCTTCGCTAACCGCTGTTTCGATATGACGGTCAGTGACTGCGTTGCAAATACAGATGTACATGAGAAGCCCCTTTACCCTGAAAGAGGCCTCATTTTAGATGAATGAGAATCGTTGTCAATACAATCTGATGCTCATTTTGCTACGGTGCGGCATTTTTACAACACCGCCGCTCCCGTGGCGCTGATGCTACTCCCCGATCTGTTGCTGCAGGTAGTTAGGCAGGGTGACTGCCGCAATCAGGCTGTGCTGGGTTTCTAGCCAGTCGATGGCTTCTTCACACCCTTCCAGCAGCTCTTCGAGCAATTCACGACTGACATAATCCTGCTCGGCTTCGCAAAGCGTGATGGCTTCAACCAGTTTCGGTCGCTGGGTTTCAACTTCAAACTTTAGGTCGCAGGCCAGACACTCTTCGGCTGTTTCGCCAATGCTGAGCTTGCCCAGCTGCTGCAGGTTGGGCAGACCTTCTAGAAACAGAATACGGGTGATGAGCTCATCCGCTTCTTTCATGACACGGATGGACTGCTTGTAACGGTATTCGTTGAGCTGCTCCAGCCCCCAGTTGCCGAACATGCGCGCATGCAGGAAATACTGGTTAATCGCGGTCAGCTCATTGGTGAGTACGCGGTTGAGTGTGTCGATAACGTTTTTATTACCTTTCATCTCCAACCCCTCAGACGCCTGCATCCGGCGCGACATCGCCCATCTGGCTTTGCAGGTAATTCTGCAGACCGGTGAGTTGAATCAGGCGCAGCTGTTTTTCTAAGAAGTAGGCGTGATCCATCTCGGTGTCGTCGAGCTGAACGCGCAACATTTCACGGGTAACAAAATCCTCTGCCGCTTCGCACTGGGCGATGGCAGCCGTTAAGGTTTTAACCACGTGGTATTCCACGGCCAGATCGGCCTTGAGCATCTCTTCCACAGTGCTACCCACATTGAGCGCTTCACGCTTGCTCAGATCCGGCTTGCCTTCGAGAAACAGAATCCGCTGAATCAGCGCACGAGCGTGCTGACGTTCATGGTCTGATTCGTGTAGGGATTTTTCAGCCAACTGACCAAGGCCCATATCGGCATACATCTCGCCGTGAATCAGATACTGATCGACGGCGGTAAGCTCACCGGCCAGGAGGCTGTTGAGGGTATCAATAATCTGTGGGTTGCCTTGCATGTCGCTTCTCCAGTAGTGACGACTTTTTGTTCGTTTTCAGTATACCTGCAGTAGATTCTGTCTGATTAAGAACGTTAAACAGACAGCCACCATGGCTTCTCGTAAAATGCGTGGATGACACACACCGCGCCACCTCCCAAGCTGACTCAGTACCTGCGACTAATGCGAGCGCACCGCCCGATCGGTACGCTATTGCTGTTGTGGCCGACCTATTGGGCGCTGTGGCTGGCAGCCGATGGCACACCACCCTTGCTGGTGCTGGTGATTTTTACGCTGGGCACATTTTTTATGCGCTCTGCCGGCTGCGTGATCAACGATCTGGCCGACCGTAATTTTGATGGGCACGTGGCCCGCACGAAGGATCGGCCGCTGGTAGCTGGTTGGGTGACACCGCGTGAAGCCCTTGCAGTATTTGTGGTGCTGGTAACGCTGGCCGCGGTAACGGTACTACCGATCATGAGTCCTTTGCTGCTGGTTCTGGCGTTGATTGCCGTGTTTCTGGCGGCATCGTACCCGTTCACCAAACGTTTTCTGGCGATTCCCCAGGGATACCTGGGCATTGCCTTTGGCTTCGGGATCCCCATGGCCTTTGCCGCGATTGACCACACGGTGCCGGCGGAAGCCTGGTGGCTATTATTGGCGAATATTTTCTGGGCGGTAGCCTACGACACCGAGTATGCGATGGTGGATCGGCCGGATGATCTTAAGATCGGCATCAAAACCTCGGCCATTACCTTTGGGCGTTTTGATGTAACAGCGATCATGCTGTGTTACGCGGCAACGCTATTAATTCTGACCGGCGTCGGTGTCTCTCTGGGGCTCGGCTGGCCATACTGGTGCGGGCTGGTCGTTGCCGGCGGCATTGCGCTGTATCACTACACGCTAATCCGTGACCGGGACACCACGCGCTGCTTTGCCGCGTTTATGCATAACAACTGGTTTGGTGCCGCAGTCTTTGCCGGCATTCTGCTCGATACGCTGATCTGACCTGCGGATACACGACCCCATGAACTATCACGACCTACGCGACTTCATTGCCCAGCTGGAACAGATGGGTGAACTGAAACGAATCACCGTACCGGTGAGCCCGCATCTGGAGATGACGGAGATCTGCGACCGGGTGCTGCGCGCAGGCGGGCCGGCAATTCTGTTTGAGAATCCCACGGGATTTAACACGCCGGTTTTGGGCAACCTGTTTGGCACTGTACGCCGCGTGGCATTAGGCATGGGGCAGGATGTGGCGACCGAAGCTGAAGCGCTAACCAAACTGCGCGAGGTCGGCAAGGTACTGTCGGTACTGAAAGAACCGGAACCGCCCAAAGGATTCAAGGATGCCTGGGAGAAGCTACCGCTGCTCAAACAGGTGCTGACGATGTCACCGAAACAGGTGTCTTCGGCACCTTGCCAGGATGTGGTCATTGAAGGCAAAGATGTGGATATTACATCGTTGCCGATCCAGCATTGCTGGCCGGGTGATGTGGCACCGCTGGTAACCTGGGGTCTGACCGTAACGCGTGGGCCGAATAAGACCCGCCAGAATCTGGGCATTTACCGCCAGCAGCTCCTAGGACCCAATAAGCTGATCATGCGCTGGCTGGCGCATCGCGGTGGCGCCCTGGATTTTCGCGATCATCAACTGGCCAATCCGGGCCAACCTTTCCCGGTGGCGGTGGTGCTGGGCTGCGACCCAGCGACGATTCTGGGTGCCGTAACGCCCGTGCCGGATACGCTGTCGGAGTACCAATTTGCCGGGCTGCTGCGCGGCAAGAAAACCGAACTCGTGAAGTGCCTAGGGTCGAGCCTGCAGGTGCCCGCCTCCGCCGAGATTGTGCTGGAAGGCGTGTTGAATCCCGGCGAAACGGCGCTAGAAGGCCCTTACGGCGACCACACGGGGTATTACAACGAACAGGCCGAATTCCCGGTGTTTACGGTTGAGCGCATGACGATGCGCAAGAACCCGATTTACCACTCCACCTATACCGGCAAACCACCTGATGAACCGGCGATGCTGGGGGTAGCGCTCAACGAAGTGTTTGTGCCCCTGCTACAGAAACAGTTTCCGGAAATTACGGATTTCTATCTGCCACCGGAAGGCTGTTCTTACCGCCTGGCGGTGGTGAGCATTCGTAAACAATATGCCGGGCATGCGCGCCGGGTGATGATGGGCGTATGGAGTTTCCTGCGTCAGTTTATGTACACCAAGTTCATTATCGTGGTGGACGACGATGTAAACATTCGCGACTGGAAAGAAGTGGTCTGGGCCATGACCACGCGCATGGATGCGACCCGCGACACGATGCTGGTGGACAACACGCCGATCGATTACCTTGACTTTGCCTCGCCCGTGGCTGGTCTGGGCAGCAAGATGGGGCTGGATGCCACCAACAAGTGGCCCGGTGAAACTAGTCGCGAATGGGGCACGCCCATTACGCACGACCCGGCTGTGAAGGCTCGTGTTGATGCGATGTGGGCCGAGCTGGGGCTTTAAGCCCTAGCCCATTTAGGCAGCGGGCAATTCGCGCTTGCTGCCATCGGCATTCAGCGCGACATACGTGATGAGTGCTTCGGTCACTTTGACGGTGACCGGATTGGCCGGATGGCGTTCGGCATACATCTGCACCTTGATGGTGACAGAGGTACGGCCACGCTTCTCGACTTCAGCAAAGAAACTGACGATGTCACCTACCGATACAGGTTGGTGAAACTGCATGGTGTTGACGGCGACGGTGGCGATGCGGCCGCGTGCCACCTTGTGGCCGAGGACGGCACCGGCCAGGTCGATATGACCCATGGTCCATCCACCGAAGACATCGCCGTATTGATTGGCATCAGCCGGCATGGGAATGACCTTGAGCACGGGGGTCAGGTCGGGAAGTTGGCAGGGCGTATCGATCATGATGTTGGCGCTATAAACATTTAAACTACAGGTTGTTATTTTAAGGTCATTAAGGCCGATAAAACGAAAAAAGGTCAAAGCGCATGTCGCGTCATGGAAACAAACCGGTCGGCTCCGCCAGCAATCAGCCGCTGCATGTCTGGAGTACCTTGAAATCCCTGCTGCCCTGGCTCTGGGCCTATAAGGCCCGGATGCTAGCCGCCTTTGGCTGTCTGCTGCTGGCCAAACTGGCCAGTGTGTATGTCCCTATGATCTTCAAGCAGATGATCGATGATCTGGGCGGTGGCCAACAGGCGCTGCTGGTGCTACCGATAAGTCTGCTGCTGCTTTATGGTGTGATGCGTCTGGCCAATACGGGTTTTACCGAGCTGCGCGAAATTCTGTTTGTGCGGGTGACCCAGCAGGCCATACGACGCATTGCACTATCGGTTTTCACGCACCTGCACCAGCTGTCATTACGCTTCCATCTGGAACGCCAGACGGGCGGTGTGTCGCGCGATATCGACCGGGGCACCCGGGCAATTTCCAATCTGATCAGTTACACGCTCTATTCAATCCTGCCGACAGTGATCGAGCTCTTGCTGGTGATGGGTGTACTGGCCTATAAGTACGACCAGGTCTTTGTATGGATCACGCTGCTCTCCATCGTCTGCTACGTGGCCTTTACGGTGGTGGTATCCAACTGGCGCATTCATATCCGCCGGGCAGTGAACGAGGCTGATTCGGCGGCCAACACACGGGCCATTGATAGCCTGATCAATTACGAGACGGTGAAGTATTTCAACAACGAAGCCTTCGAGCTCAACCGCTACGATGAGGCCATGCGCCGCTGGGAAGACGCCTCGGTGCGCAGCCAGATGACACTCACTATGTTGAACATGGGCCAGCAACTGATTATTGTGGCGGGGCTGGTGGCGATGATGTGGCATGCGGCCCAGGGCGTGGTGGTTGGCACGATGACGGTAGGTGACCTGGTCCTGGTAAATGCCTTTCTGATCCAGCTGTATATGCCGCTCAATTTCTTCGGTGTGGTGTACCGTGAGATTCGTCAGGCACTCACGGATATCGAGCGGATGTTCGCGCTACTGCATACCCAGCGGGAAATCGTGGATTCGCCGGATGCCCGCGCCCTCCCTGCGGCACCGGTCAGCGTGATGTTTGACCGTGTTGATTTTGCCTACGATGCGAATCGCCCGATTCTCGGCAATGTGTCTTTTGAAATTCCGGCCGGCAAGACGGTGGCGGTGGTCGGCCACTCCGGCGCTGGTAAGTCCACGCTGGCACGTCTGATTTACCGTTTTTATGATGTGACAGGGGGCCGCATTATGATGAACGGTATCGACGTCCGGCAGATCGCCCAGCACAGCCTACGCAGCGGCATTGCCATCGTGCCACAGGATACGGTGCTGTTTAACGACACGTTGTATTACAACATTATGTATGGGAACCCGGAGGCCACACGCGAACAGGTGATTGCTGCCGCCAAAGCTGCTCACCTCCATGAATTTGTAGAGACGCTGCCCGATGGCTACGAGGCCAAGGTCGGTGAACGCGGCCTGAAGCTATCCGGTGGCGAGAAGCAGCGTGTGGCGATTGCCCGCGCCCTTCTCAAAAACCCGCCGATCCTGGTGTTTGATGAGGCGACCTCCGCCCTGGATTCCAAAACCGAAAAGGCGATCCAGGCCAGCATGGAGACTGCCGCCCAGGGTCGGACAACGCTGATCATTGCGCATCGTCTCTCCACCGTGATGAATTCAGATGAAATCATTGTGATGGATGGCGGTCACATCATTGAACGGGGCAAACACGCGGCACTGCTCGCTGCCCAGGGGATCTACGCGCAGATGTGGACCTTGCAGCAGCAGGAACGCACAGAGGCTTAGCGTAGAATAGCCAGGCTGTTTGTATGGTAGTCACAGCTCATTTTGTAAACGGAACGACAAGGACGATGTTATGGCATTAATTACTTCCCAACTGACCGAAATTCAGGCCAAAGTGCTGGGGGCGGTGGCTAACCGGCCGGGCACCCTGATCTGGATGGGCCTGCTGATGATTGCTCTCGGTTCGATCGGCATCTTTGCCGAAACCTTTTTCTCAATCGCATCGATCAGTCTGATGGGCGGCTTTGCACTTGCGGCTGGCGTCATGCAGGCGCTGCATGCACTGCAGGCCAAAGGCTGGAAGTCGGTGTCCATCCAGATGGTGTTCTCGCTAATCTATATCGCCATCGGCGTGATTGTCTGGGTGTCCCCGGCAGCAGCGCTTGAAGGTGTGACACTCTATCTGGCAACCTTGTTCTTTGCCACAGGCGCGCTCCGTCTGATGACGGCGTTTCAGCATACGGCTTTTAGTGGCTGGTTCCTGCCGCTGGTTTCTGCCGCTTTGTCGATTCTGCTGGGCGGCCTGATTCTGGCGGGCTGGCCGGACAACAGCACCTGGGTACCAGGCATGCTGATTGCCATTGAGTTGCTGCTTCAGGGGTGGAGCTTATTCTTCCTAGGACTGGCCGCCAAAAACGCTGTGAAATAAGCCTATGAACTAATAAAAAACCCAGCCTAAGCTGGGTTTTTTATTGTCGATTTGATCAGGGAGTTTGAATCTTAGCCTCACCCCTCAGTTTATTAAGCAACTCAATTCGTTGCTGTTGGGCAATCTGCTGTCGCACCTGGTTTTGTGCTTCTGCGAGGGATGGGATTTTAAACGGGCGCTTGTCATCCACTTTGACGATGTTCCAGCCTGCC
>NZ_JBIJFP010000024.1:0-21349 GCF_057744235.1 Fluviibacter sp.
ATGATTTCCAGTACTAATGCGGTCTTGCGCTTGGCGGTCCACCGCTTGATATCTTCTTCCATCACGATACTCATGTCATTTCCTTTCAGAATTATGACCTGAGCAGCTTTTTAGTGGGTCATTACAAGGTTTCATACAAGTTTTAATCAGCAGTCAATCTTCAGGAGATTTTCATGAGTTCCAATGTGGAAAGCATCACGCACCTCGTGCAGCTAGCGATGACGCCAGCGTTTATGCTTACGGGTATTGGCGCAGTGTTGTCGGTTTTGTCGGCCAGATTGTCACGTACTGTGGACCGCTCTCGACAGATTAAAGATTTTATTTGTAAAGGAGCTTCGGTGGAGGCATACCGTCACGAAGCGATGTCGCTTGACCGCCGTTCAAGAATTATTCACAAGGCGATATATTGCTGCTCGTTAGCAGCCTTTAGTATTTGCACCGTGGTCTTCAGTATTTTCTTATCTGAAATTTTTCCGGTGCTTTCCTTTGATGGAAAACTGATCGCTTGGTGCTTCTCACTGGCAATGATGTTTTTAAGTGCTGCTTTGGTGCTTTTTCTTCGGGAAATCAGGATTTGTTACGTTAGCTCAGATACGATCGTATCTGAGTAACCTGCGCAACAATCCATTAGTACCGCAGCCGCTAGGTGGGTTGCGTTATTTAAATGGCCAAATCCCCTGTTGGTTCACCGGGTTTTTTGGGTCGTTGCCATCGGCAATGGCTTTGTTAGCGGCCATTGTTTTCTGGTCTGCTGCTTCCCAACCACCACCCAGTGCCATGTACAGCGAAACTTGTGACAAAGCGCGATCCGCCTGGCTTTGTGCCAGGTTCAGCTGTGCTTTGAACAGGCTATCTTCAGCATTAAGCACGGTCAGATAATCGGTGTAACCGTAATTGAACTGCATGCTCGATAGGTTGGCATAGGTTTTAAGCGTGCCAACCTGTTGTTGGCGTGCAGTGACCAGCTTGCGCGTTTCTGTCGTGGCGATCAGCGCATTGTCGGTATCGCGGAAGGCGTTTTCTACGGATTGCAGATATTGGGACATCAGTGCCTGCTGTTCAGCTTTGGAAGCCATATAGCGACCGTAGATTTCGCCCCCTTTGAAAAGCGGCCCCAGCATTGTTGGGCCAAAGTCCCAGATAGCAGAGCCGGGCCCAAACAATGATCCTAGTGCGGTTGCGGAGGTTCCCAGCGTTGCAGTGAGTGAGATATTCGGAAAGAACTGGGCTTTAACAGCACCAATTTGTGCATTCGCGGCGATGAGTTGCTGCTCGGCGATACGGACATCGGGGCGACGCGCCAGAAGCTCAGAGGGTAGGCCAACTGGCGGGGTTGGCAATACCAGTTGATCAATGGGTTTGCCGCGGGGAATGGTGCCCGGATTGCGGCCCAAAAAGAAATTCAGGTTGTTTTCCTGCTGGCCGATCGCTTGGACGAGTGGCGGAATCGCGGCTTCTGCGGCATCAACCTGTGATTGAATCTGCGATACCTGCACCATGTTGGCAGTGCCGTAACGGAAGCGCAGGTCAAAAATGCGCAGCGTGGTCTTGTAGTTTTCTAATGTCTGTTTTGCAACCGCTAACTGTTGGTCGAGCGAACGCAACGTGACATAGATATTGGCTACTTCACCAGCAACGCTTAAGGCGATGGCCTGGCGTGTGGCAATGGCGGCAGCCTCTTGGGCGCTGGCCGCTTCATATTGGCGGCGTAAACCACCAAAGACATCGATTTGCCAGGACGCAGGGAGTGCCATGGTGCCAATGGTGGTCAGGCTGCCAGGCGTGCTTGTGACCACGTCCTGATTCAGGCCTGAGAACTTGCCACGCTCGCCGGCCGCATAATATTCAACTTGGGGGAAGAATTTGCCGCGTGTTGAGATTAGCTGGCCACGGGCTTGTCGGACGTTGGCAATCGCCGACTGTAGATCACGATTGTTCTGCAGCCCGGCCTCGATCAGTTCATTTAGAACCGGGTCGTTAAAACCTTGCCACCAGCTATCGCTGGCCAGTTGAACGTCAGAACTCATCGTTGGCGCAGGCGAAGTCGCAGCCGAGCGGAATGATTCTGGATTATTGGTGTCAGGACGCTCATAGTCAGGGCCGACCGCACAGCCCGTCAGTACGCCGGCACTGATCAGCACGCCGATCAGCGAGCGTGGGGAATGACGTGTCATTTGGCGTCCTCCCCTTGAACCGGTGCGTCGAGATTGTGGGGGCCCGGTTGGGCAGGGTTATCAGCCACCATCTGTTTTTTCTTCTCGCTCATTTCTTCAAACACGACAAAGAAGAGTGGCACAAAAATGATGGCGATCATGGTGGCACCGATCATGCCACCGATGATGCCGGTGCCGATGGAGTGGCGGCTATTGGCCGATGCGCCAACGGCAGTGGCCAGCGGGACACAGCCCAGAATAAAAGCCATGGAGGTCATCATGATCGGGCGGAAGCGGATTTCGGCAGCCTGCAGGGCGCCATCGATAATCGACATGCCCTTTTCTTCTACGTTGGCCACGGCGAACTCCACAATCAGAATGGCATTTTTGGCAGCCAGCGCAATCAGGGTGACCAGGCCGATCTGGAAGTAAACGTCATTTTCCAGGCCGCGCAGGAAGACGGCGACCAGTGCGCCGCAGAGCGCGAAAGGCACGGCGAACATGACGCTAAATGGTAGTGACCATTTTTCATAGAGCGCCGCCAGGATCAGGAAAACCATGATCAGCGCAAAGGCAAACACGAACACAGCCGTGCTACCGGATTGGAGCTGTTGGAAGGCTTCGCCCGACCAGGCAATTTTGTATCCTGAAGGTAGCACTTCGTCGGCCACCTCCTGCAGGGCCTTGATCGCCTGACCCGAACTGTATCCAGCTGCATTGTTACCGGTAACCTGCACGGCTGGGTAGGCGTTAAAGCGGGTCACGATATCCGGGCTAGCTTCATAGCGGTAGCTAATCAGCCCGCGTAAAGGCACCATGGCGCCTGTTCGGGAGCGGACGTACATCGTGTCAAACGCTGAAGGATCCTGACGGAAATCCGCATCGGCTTGCAGAATCACCTGCCATAAGCGGTTCTGATAGGCGAACTGGTTCACGTATTGAGAGCCGATCATTGTTTGCAGCGTGCCATACACATCGTTGACGGGAACATCGAGCAACTCGGCTTTACCGCGATCAACGTCAACGAACATCTCGCGGGCGTTTGTGCTAAAGGTTGTGTTGAGTGCGGTTAATTCAGGGCGCTTTCTGGCGGCAGCCATAAAGCGCATCGTTTGCTCTTCCAGCTCGTCCATCGAGCCATTCCCTGTCTGCTCCAGCCACATCTGGAAGCCGCCGGTGGTGCCCAGGCCCGGAATAGAAGGTGGGTTGACCGGAATCACAATGCCATCGTTTTTGGTCGCGAAGTGCTTGCGACCATCATCAATGATGGTAAAAGCGGAAGCGGCTTTGTCGGCCCGTTCATCAAAGGGTTTCAGGCCAATAAATAAGGTGCTAGCGCTGGGCAGTACCTGCGAATCGATAATGCTGTAACCCGCGTAGCTGGTGGCGTAGCCAACCCCGGGTTGTTCCTGGAACCAGTTAGCACCGGCGTCCGAGAACGCGGCTGTTCGTTGGAGGCTAGCCGATTTGGGCATCACCACGGCACCAAACAGGTAGCCCTGATCCTCTTCCGGGACAAAAGAGCCGGGTATTACGCGAAACAGCACGATTAGCGTAAGTATGACACCGCCAAAAATCATGAATGAAGGTTTGCGATGGGTGAGCGTCCATTTCACCGCCATCATGTAGTGGTCACGAATTTTGTTGAACAGATTTTCGAAGCCAACAAAGAAACGGGGTTTTGCCACATCATCTTCATTGGTTTTGGCGCGAATCAGAATGGCCGCCAGTGCCGGCGAGAGTGTCAGTGCCACGATCGAGGAGAGCGTCACCGACACGGAGAGCGTCAGCGCAAACTGACGATAGAGCTGGCCAGTAATACCTGACATGAATGCAACCGGGACGAACACGGCAGCCATCACCAGGGTCGTGGCGATGATCGGGCCCGTGACTTCGGCCATGGCAACGGCGGCGGCTTCGCGCGGTTGCATAGACGGGTTTTCTTCCATGATCCGCTCGACGTTTTCAATGACCACGATGGCGTCATCGACCACGAGACCGATCGCCAGAACCAGACCAAACATGGTGAGCATATTGATCGAGAACCCGAACAGACTCATGCCGATGAAGGTACCGATAATCGAGACGGGCACGGCGACCAGCGGAATGAGTGTGGCTTTCGGTTTTTGCAGGAACATGAACACGACCAGCACCACCAGAATCATCGCTTCGAAGAAAGTATGAATGACTTCTTCGATCGAAGAGTTGATGAACTCGGTGGCGTCCAGCGTAATCTCGTAAGTCATGCCTGGCGGAAAGCTGGGTTTGAGCTCTTCTAGCTTTGCTTTGACGGCCTTTGCCACATTCAGCGCGTTGTAGCCCGGCTGGAAGTAGATCAGCATCAGAGCGGCATTTTTCTGGTTGGTTTTAACATCAAAGTTGTAGGTTTGGGATCCTAGTTCGGCGCGCCCGACATCGCGTAGGCGCACAATGGCACCTTCCGAACCGGGCGTTACCGATGGTTTGCCGGCTTTGACGATGATGTTCTCGAATTCTTCCGGCGTTTGCAGCATGCCGTTGGTGGTGATCGAGAAGTTCTGGATGATGTTGCCTTTAGATGGCAGTTGGCCCATCTGACCGACTGCATATTGCTGGTTCTGGGCGGTTATAGCGTTGGCGATATCGTTGGTGGTGAGTTTGTAGAGGGTGAGTTTGGTTGGATCCAGCCAGATGCGCATCGCATAGTTGGGGTTTCCGCCAATCGAAGCCATGCTGGAGCCCGGAATACGCTGAACTTCGTTAAGCACGATGATATTGGCAAACGTACTAAGCTCGGTGAGGTCGTATTTGTTGTCCTGGTCTTTGATGGCGACGACCATCATGATCGATGAACTTTTTTGCTGAATGTTCACGCCCTGACTGGTCACTGATTGTGGCAGCTGGGGGAGCGCTGTATTGACGCGGTTGAGCACATCCGTTTGCGCCAGCGCCGGATCTTTGTTGATGTCGAAGTAGATGCTTAGTGTCATGTTGCCGGCCGTATTGGTCGAATACATGTAGAGCATGCCGTCGGCACCGTTGACCTGTAGCTCGATAGGAGAGGCGACGTTTTGCGAGACCGTTTCCGCATTGGCGCCAGGATAGGTGGTAGAAACCTGGATCTGTGGCGGTGTGATGTTCGGATACTGGGCAATGGGCAGGGACACCATTGCCACCAGGCCGGCGATGGTAATGACGATAGAGATGACGGCCGAGAAGATCGGCCGGTCGATAAAGAACTTCGAGAACATGATTGATTTGCCCCGTTCGGTTACTGAGCGGAGCGCGCTGCCGGCGCCTGAAGGCTGTTTGGAACCGGTGCCGGTGCATTGGGGACGCCCGGAGCCAGAGGCACTTCCTTAGGTGCAACCAGTTTGGGTGCCGCGGCTGGTGCTACCGGCATTGGGAGCTGTTTAGGATCCTGTGCCTGGTTGGCCTCTGATTGAACCTGTGCGCCCGCACCGTAGGGATTCGGTGCTTGAGTTTCTGTTGGCGGCGTTGGTAGTTTAACGGGTTGGGCTTCGGGTGCCTTAACTGCCGATGGTTTTACGAGCTGATTGGGCGACATGCGAAGCACATTGGTGACAACCACGCGCTCTCCCGGATTCAAGCCATCGTTGATGACCCAGTTGGGGCCATTCCAGTAACCTGGGGTCACCGTGCGAGAATGAACGCGATTTTCCTCGTCTACCACCCAAACGTAAGCACCCTGGCTGCTTTGTTGCACAGCCGATTGAGGAACCAAATAGACGTTTTTCTGGACTAGTCCAACAATCGTTGCTGTGACAAACTGGCCCTGTTGTAATGCACTGCTCGGATTCGGGAAGACCGCGCGCATCAGACGCGTGCCAGTATCCACGTTATAGAGCACATCGGCAAAACCGATCTGGCCGACGTACGGATACAGCGTACCGTCCGACATCGTCAGAGTGACGTTGAGATCGGTCAGGCTGCTTGCAGCCAACTGCTGCTGCTTCAAGAGGCGATCCACGTTGAGCATCTGATCTTCAGAAATAGAGAAGTACACCCACATCGGATCCATCTGATTGACTACGGTGAGCTCGGAGTTCGGGCTGCCGACGGCCAGATAGGTGCCCAATGCCTGTTTTCGTACCGAGGCCAGGCCAGAGATCGGTGATCGGATCGTGCAGTATTCCAGATTGAGCTGCGCTGTTTCCACATTGGCACGGGCCTGATCAACACCTGCTTGAGCCCGCAGGAAGTTGCCGGTGGCCGTATCCAGATCCTGTTGCGAAAGGGCTTTGGCCGCTGCCAGCGGTTTGATGCGGTTGAGCGTTAGTGTTGCTGTACGCAGCGAGGCCTCTTGCGCTACCAGTGCCGCTTTTGCGGCATCGAGTTGAGCGATAAATGGGCGTTTGTCCATTTCAAACAGGATGTCACCCGCTTTAACCCACGTGCCTTCTGTGTAGACCTGTTTTTCGAGGAAGCCCGAAACACGTGTGTAGATCGCAACAGATTGCGGGCTACGAGTCTGACCCACCAGCTGGGATTCCAGCGGTACCGTCAACGGTTGAACCTCGATGGTATCCACGCCCAAGGCGAAGTGTGCCTTCATGTAGGGGGCGATGATGTCCGTTTTGATCACATGCGCGGCGACCAGTAGCGCAAAGACAATACCGACGGGCTTGCGCCAGCGCGGGTTTTTCAGAGCAGCGACAACGTCCTCTTTTTTGAGGTTTTTCAGAGATGCCCAGTCAAAGTTGCGAACCAGCGCAATGGCGTTCTGGAGTCGGGACATCAGTGCTGCAGGAATGAATTTGGCCATGGGTCTGAAGACAAAAAAGAAACTGAACGTACGCGATAAATCGGTATCGTCAGAAGTTGGAACATGAAAGGCCAAAACCTTACCATAGGCGAAGGGGGTTTTACTTTCATTTACATACAGATAGTGCGGGTTAGTGTCATAATAGTGCAACGCAGCAATTGCATGGAAAGTAGATGAAAGATTTCGGCCAGCGACTCTATGTCACGGGTATTGGTGTGGACATCTCTGAGGAGGATTTGCGAGGGTTGATTTTCAAATATACCCACCATGATGCCGTCAGTGTGTCTCGGGTAGACCTGGATACGGATCTACCGGCCTACGTGATCGAATTTGACGGGCTACGGGATGGCGAGCTCCAGCAAATTGCAGCACGCATCAATGGCATGTACTGGCATGGCCAGAGTATTGCGGTACACCTGATCTGAGCCGGTGCTTTAGAATAGCGACCATATTTCAAAATACGTAGCCAAGGAACACCATGAGTCTCAAATGCGGCATCGTCGGCCTGCCTAACGTCGGCAAATCCACTCTGTTCAATGCCCTGACCAAAGCCGGCATCGCCGCCGAGAACTATCCTTTCTGCACCATCGAGCCGAATGTGGGGATCGTGGAAGTGCCGGATCCGCGCCTCGATGCCCTTTCCGAGATTGTGAAGCCGCAGCGTGTGCAGCCGGCCATTGTGGAGTTTGTGGATATTGCCGGCCTGGTGGCGGGCGCGTCGAAGGGCGAAGGCCTGGGTAACCAGTTTCTGGCGAATATCCGCGAAACCGATGCCATTGTGAACGTGGTTCGTTGCTTTGACGACGAAAACGTCGTGCACGTGTCTGGCCGTGTGGACCCGATTGCCGACATTGAAACCATCGTCACCGAACTGGCATTGGCCGACCTGGCCGTGGTTGAGCGCACGATTGCCCGTGACGGTAAAAAAGCCAAGTCCGGTGATAAGGATGCCCAGAAGCTGGTGGCCATACTGGAAAAGCTGCTGCCGCATCTGAACGAAGGCAAGCCGGCACGCACGCTGGGCCTGGGTGACGAAGACAAGGCGGCGCTGAAGCCGCTCTGCCTGCTCACGATTAAACCGGCCATGTACGTGGGTAACGTGCTGGAAGATGGTTTCGAGAACAACCCGTTCCTGGATCGGTTGCGTGAATTTGCCGCCAAAGAAGGCGCGCCTGTCGTGGCCGTCTGCGCCAAGATGGAGGCCGAACTGGCAGATCTGGATGATGCCGACAAAGCCGAGTTCCTGGCTGAGATGGGTCTGGAAGAGCCGGGGCTGAACCGCGTGATTCGTGCCGGTTACGATCTGCTGGGCCTGCAGACTTACTTTACGGCGGGGGTGAAGGAAGTGCGTGCCTGGACGATTCACAAGGGCGACACGGCACCGCAAGCGGCCGGCGTGATTCACACCGACTTTGAACGTGGTTTCATCCGTGCGCAGACCATCGCCTTTGCGGATTTCATCGCCTTCAAGGGCGAGCAAGGTGCCAAAGAGGCCGGCAAGATGCGGGCCGAGGGTAAGGAATACGTGGTACAGGATGGGGATGTCCTGAATTTCCTTTTTAACGTCTAAATACATGATGGAAACCATGAAGAAACTATGCTCCTGGGGCTTGTGTGCTCTGGCTCTGACCCTGCCGGTTGCACCGGCCTACGCGCTGTTTGAAAGCAAACCGGTTGCTCAGCAACGGGCCGAAATTCTCAAGCAGAACAATCAGACCATGCAGCGTCTCTATCGTCTGGAGCCGCATGCCAAAGAGCTGGTTGCAAAATCGGCTGGTTATGCGACGTTCAGCAATTTCGGCATGAAGATCTTGATCGCTGGCGGCGGTTCGGGGTCGGGTGTGGTCATGAACAAGGCTAATCCCAAACCGGTCTTCATGAAGATGGTCGAAGTGCAGGCCGGCCTGGGGGTGGGCATTAAGTCCTTTAGCGTGATTTTCGTGTTTGAGACCGAAAAAGCCCTGCAAAGCTTTATCAACTCCGGCTGGGAATTTGGTGGTCAGGCAACGGCGGCGGCCAAGTACGAAAACAAAGGGGGTGCCTATGAAGGTGCCGCTAATGTGAGTGAGGGCGTTTGGATGTATCAGCTGACGGACAACGGGCTGGCGGCCGAGATTACCGCCAAGGGCACGAAGTATTACCAGGACAGCGACCTGAACAAATAATCAGATCCGCGTTGTAAGTCGCAAGAAAAAAGGGCTACCGGGAATTCCGGTAGCCCTTTTGTTTGGGCTCTGTGACGTGAGTACGATTAGTTCTTGATCGCTTCAACGGCCACCGACAGTTCGGTTTCATCGCTGACACCGGGTGCATATTTGCCCAGACCGAAGTCGCTACGCTTGATCTGCGTTACGGCATTGGCACCGCAGGCGTCTTTCTGCCGCATCGGGTGCACGGCGCAGTTGAAGTGGGTGATTTTCAGCGTGACCGGCTTGGTGATGTCGCGAACGGTCAGATTACCCATGACTTCCGTCGGTTTGTCGCCCTTGAACTTGAAGCTGGTCGATTTGAAGGTGATGGTCGGGTAGACGTCGGCATCAAACCAGTTGCTGCTGGTCAGGTGGCCGTCAAAGGCCTTGCTGCCGGTATCAACTGAGTCCACCTTGATTGTGATGTCGGCGCTGCCAGTTTTTGCCTTCTGATCCAGTGTGATGGTGCCGGTCGTGTCATTGAAGCGGCTGCGCTGCTTCGAGAAACCCAGGTGGGTGTATTCGAAGCTGGCAAAGGTATGGGTCGGGTCAATCGTATAAGTGACGGGCTCTGCGAAGACGCCGGAGGCCAGGGTGGCAGCAACAGCGCCAATGATGAGGTTTTTTTTCATGGTGAAACTCCTGTGGGGTGAAAATAAAACGGGGTGAAAGAAGGGGTTACTTGCCGCTGAGTGCGAGGCGGATAATCAACGTGACATCATTGGCGACGGTGCCTGTGCCGGCCCAGGCGCCCTGGCCCAGATTGAAATCAAGTCGTTTGATGATAACGGTACCATCGAGGCGAGCCGTCTGTGCGGTGTCACGATTCAGCGTTACCGGAAACGTCAGCGCTTTGGTTTTGCCACGAATGGTCAGATTGCCGGAGAGCTCGAAACGATCCTTGCCCAGGGCTTTAACTTTGGTGACGGTAAAATCGGCCGTTGGGAACTGTTGCACGTCAAACCAGTTTTTGCCCAAGGCTTCGGCAGTGGCTTCGTCGTAACCAATATCAAAGCTGCGGATATCGACATCGGCTTTGGCAGCTGCGTTGGCGGGCTTGTCCGGATCAAAGCGAACCTGCGCCGTAAATTTGCTGAAGCTGCCTTCGGTTTTGCTGCCCATGAGTGTGGGCACAAACTTGATGGTGGATTTGGTCGTATCGACACGGTCGTATTCGATGGCAGCGACATGAGCCGACAGCCCTAGCGAAAGGGTTAGAGCCAGCAAGAGGGTCTTAGAGAAATGCATGAGAGCTTCCTTGTCTTACTTGCGCTGACGGGGCAAACGCATACGTGCCATCAGGTTGTCTTTATCGATGACCTGATGCTTGATGGCTGCCGCAATATGCAGACCGACCAGCGCCATCAGGCTATTGGCCAGAAAACCGTGAATCTCCTTGAGCGTATGGGCAAGGGCTTTGTCTTTGTCGATAAGATTGGGCAGGTCAAACAGGCCGAAATAGTTGGTGGTAAAGCCTTTGGCGGAACTCATCAGCCAGCCGGTTAATGGAATGGCAATGAGCAGGATGTAGAGCAACAGGTGCACCAGATGGGATGCGCCGATCTGCCATTTTGGTGTGCCCGCCGGTTGCGGTGGCGCCTGATGGGTGGCGCGCCAGAAAACGCGCAGTACCCAGAGGTAGGCTACTGTGACGCCCAGCCATTTGTGCCAGCCCACCATCTGAATCCGCTCCGGGCCCACGGGCAGTTCTCCCATACCTAGCCCGATAAAATAGGTGGCGATCACCAGCCAGGCCATAAGCCAATGTATGGCAATGGCAGGCGTGGTGTAACGGACGGTGTCAGGAAAATTATTTTCAGTCATATGTTCGCTGCAGTAGGTTTTTCGTAGGTTGCGCCTTTATTATCATAGGATTGTTCGTGCAATGTGAATCCATCATTCAAATTTTATGAGTTTAGTGGCTCAACCCACTGCCTACATAGGGCGTTTTGCCCCATCGCCTACGGGGCCGTTGCACTTTGGTTCCCTAGTAGCGGCTGTGGGCAGTTATCTTGATGCCGCAGTAGCAAAAGGGCAGTGGCTGTTAAGGATTGAGGATGTCGATACGCCACGCTCGGTGCCTGGCATGATCGAATGGCAGATGGATGCACTGGCCGCCTACGGGTTTGTGTGGGAGGGCGCTATCGTTCGACAATCGATGCGCAGCGCAGATTACCAAAGGGCACTGGATCGTTTGATCGCGAGTGGCAGCGCCTACCCTTGCACGTGTACCCGCAGCCAGATTGCGGCTGTGCCGGGCGTTCGGATGGGGGTTGATGGCTATGTTTATCCGGGGACCTGCGCCCACTGGGCACCCGGCGATCCGGTGCCGGCGGGGGCTGCCTGGCGCTTTCGCGTCCCCGAGGGTGTGACCGGCTTTGAAGACCGGATTCGCGGTGATCAGCGGCAGGCGCTGAAGCAGGATGTCGGTGACTTTCCGCTGCGTCGTGCCGACGGCTGTTTTACCTATCAGTTAGCTGTTGTGGTCGATGATCTGGCACAGGGTGTCACCGATGTCGTCCGTGGTGCCGACCTTCTGGATTCGACACCGCGTCAGATCGCCCTTGTCAAAGCCCTCGGCGGGATGGTGCCCACCTATGCACATCTGCCGATCGTGAAGAACACGGACGGCGAAAAGCTTTCAAAGCAAACACGGGCAGCGGCAATTCCATTGGGGGATGAAGCAGATCGGGTTGCCCAACTCTGGCAGGCGCTGGTCTTTCTTGGACAGGCTCCGCCTCAGCAGCTCAAGGAGACCGACCAAAGTATTCTTTGGGCTTGGGCAGAAGCCCACTGGAACATGAATCATTGCGGAGCATGTACCCATGTCGATTGAATTGGTTTGCGTCATCGCCGGTTTTTTATGCGGCTTCTTTAATACCGTGGCATCAAGTGGGTCGGCAGTCACTTTGCCGTTGCTCGTTTTTCTGGGAGTCCCAACAGCCATCGCAAATGGCACGAACCGCTTGCCGGTCGTGCTGGCGTCCCTAGTTGCCACCTATGCCTTTATCAGAGCCGGCAAAATACGTTGGGGAACAGCCGTCAAACTGATTATCCCCTCGATGGCTGGTAGTGTGGTCGGGGCTGAAATAGCAGACCACATTGATCCGACAAAACTTCACGGGGTGATTGCGATTGCCGTGGTGATTGCGCTCATCCTGTTATTCACCCGAATCAAAAGTGTCTTAGAGTCCACCCTCAATGAGCCCGAGCGATACCGCTTTCGTGACGCCTTCTATCTATTTCTGGTTGGGGTCTGGATGGGATTGATCGTTCTGGATGGCGCAACCTATTTATTGATGGTCTTGATTCTGTCGATGCGTATGCAGCTTCAAGTCGCCAATGCTTACAAGAACTTGATCCTCGCTATTGTTAGCGGGATGTCTTTGGTTGTGTTTGCCATAGATGGAAATGTCGACTGGAAGCTGGGCGGGATGTTGGCGATAGGAAGTTTGATTGGCGGCTATGTAGGGGCGCGTTTTGCCATGCATGAACTTGCTAAAAAATGGACCTTCCGATTTCTAGTAGCGATCATCGTTTTGGAATTGACCCATATGGCCGTGATGTATTTCACGGGAGACATGATCAATTGAAAGCCACGGTTATTCATTAGTTGTCTGCGTAACGCGTCAGGCTCAGCAGGCGAAAGAGGATGCGGGCACTGATGATGCGCAAAGCACGGTGAAGGCCAGAGTGCCTAGCCCAACCCGATACCGTAATCTCCCGGCAATCTTGAGTGATGACGTCGGACAGCTCTTGCTCAAGCGCTTGGCAGAATGGCGAATCGTGAATTATCAGGTTAGCTTCACGCGCCACGAGTAGTGAAAAAGGGTCCAGATTAGCCGAGCCCAGGGTGGCCCAGCGGCCATCAATGACACCAACCTTGGCATGCATGAGGCCGGGCTGATACTCGTGAATATGAACGCCGGCAACAAGGAGTCGGTGATAGAGCGACTGCGATGCGTAATGCTGGAGCCGGTATTCGACGCGGCCCTGCAGTATCAGATCAATGCGAACGCCGCGTTGTGCTGCATCCAGCAGGTTACTAAGAATGTTCCGGCTGGGAATGAAATAGGCCATCGCCAGGGTAATGCGATTTTTAGCGGATTGAATGCCTTCGATATAAGCCTGCTCAATGCTAAGACGGTGCATCAGATTGTCGCGAAGCAGGAGACCGCAATGAATCGAGCCCACTGGCGTGGTATCCACAGGTGTCGGCATTGGGCGCACGCCATGACGAAAGAATGGGCGCCTCGACAGCGTTAGCCATTGGCGATCCATGGCTTGCCCGATCTGCAGAATGATCGGGCCTTCAATGGCCAGCGCAAAATCAAGACGCGTGGGGGAGGAGTTGCCCGTAGCATCGTCGATAATGTTAATGCCGCCCAGAAAAGCGGTCTGACCATCGATGAGTGCCATCTTGCGGTGCATGCGTCGGAGGCGCGTACGTTTGCGGGAGAGCAGGTGTCGCCAGAGATGCTGCTCAGGTCGGAAGATCCGAACCTGTACGCCAGCTTTCAGCAACAGCGGTAGGTGATGGGTGTCGATATTGCGTGCGCCAAAGCCGTCAACGACGAGTCGGACATCTACCCCGCGTTGGGCTGCGTCGCAAAGCGTCTGCGTCACGGCGTCGCCAATGGCGTCATCGGCATAAAGGTAGGTTTCTAGCCGTATGGTCTGTTGTGCTGCTGACAGTGCGGTGAGTAGTGACGGAAAGTACCCGTCGCCGTTGCATAAAAGACGTAGCCGGTTGCCGCCGTTGATTACGGGTGCGGCGTTTAGGGCGCTCAGTAGCCGGCCGCCGATATGCATGTTAGCCCGTAAGCGAGAGCTCGCAACGGAGCGCCGCGTGATCCGAAATCTTCGACCAGCCCGCGCCATAGTGCACATCGGCGCGTACGGCTTTCAGGCCGCGAATATAGATGCGATCCAGGCGCAGCATGGGCATGGCGACCGGAAAGCTGCGAGCGGGTTTGCCTGATAACTGATCAAAAACTTCGACCATCTCCAGTCGTTGGGCGAGGTGTTCACTGGCATGGTTGCGCCAGTCGTTGAAATCACCGGCAATAATGAGCGGCTGATCGTGCGGCACAAGCCGATCGATCTCTTCCGCCAGTGCGGCCATCTGCCATTTGCGCGAGCGCGCCAGTAATGACAGGTGGGCGCAGACACAGTGGACGGTCTGGCCCTGCCATTGAATCTGTGTGTGCAGCAGCCCACGACGTTCGAAGCTCAGGTGGGTGATGTCCTGGTTGTGGCTGCGTTCGATCGGGTAACGCGACAGAATAGCGTTGCCGTGATGCCCATGGTCATAGAGGACGTTCTGACCGTAACTGGCGTGCCAGATATTATCGGCCAGAAACTCATGCTGCGGTTGCGTGGGCCAGTTGTCGTGCTTGATGGCGTGCTGCTGGTGCAGGCCCTGAACTTCCTGCAGAAAGACCAGATCCGGATCGAGGTGTCGCAGACGATCGCGCAGATCATGCACCGTCAGACGGCGATTGAACTGCGAGAAGCCCTTGTGGATATTGTAGGTAACGAGCGATAGCGTATTGGACATGGTGCGCCCGTCGGTCAATGAGACCGTCAGGAAACCTCGAGCATGCGTTCCATGGCCAGCTTGGCCGCGGCGGTCTGGCTTTCCGGTACACGGATGGCGTTCACTACATGGCCGGCCACCAGGTTTTCCAGGGTCCAGGCTAGGTGTTGGGGATCAATCCGCTGCATGGTCGAACACATGCAGACCGTAGGTGACATGAACTGTACGATCTTGCCTTCCGGCGCCACTTCACGGGCCAGACGCTCCACCAGATTCAGCTCGGTACCCACCAGCCAGCGCGTGCCCGCAGGCGCTTCCTTGATGATCTTGACGATGTATTCGGTAGAGCCAATGTAATCCGATGCGGCACAGACATCGAACGAACACTCCGGGTGCGAGATGACTTTGCCCTCAGGGTGTTTGGCGCGGAACGCCTCGATATGCGATGGCTGGAACATCTGGTGTACCGAGCAGTGCCCCTTCCACAGCAGAATTTTAGCGTTGCGAATCTGCTCCTGGGTGAGGCCACCGCGTGGCTGATCCGGATCCCAAACCACCATCTCATCGAGCGGGATGCCGCGCTGATGGCCGGTCCAGCGACCCAGGTGCTGGTCCGGGAAAAACAGGATTTTCGGGCGACGTTCTAATGCCCAATCCAGAATCACCGGCGCATTCGATGACGTACAGACAATACCGCCGCGATCGCCGCAGAAAGCTTTGAGATCGGCGGCAGAATTAATGTAGGTAATGGGTGTGACCTGATTGGCCGGGTCTTCGCCCAGTGCTGCCGTCAGTTCACGCCAGCAGCGTTCGACCTTGGTCAGGTTGGCCATGTCGGCCATCGAGCAGCCGGCCGCCAGATCAGGTAGGATCGCTGTCTGATTGGGCTTGGTCATCATGTCGGCGACTTCAGCCATGAAGTGCACGCCACAGAATACGATGTACTCGGCATCGGTCTGGCTGGCCAGACGCGAGAGTTTAAGAGAGTCGCCCGTCAGGTCGGCATGCTGGTAGACATCAGCGCGCTGATAGTGATGGCAGAGCAACACCGCACGCGCGCCTAATTGTTTGCGGGCGGCATGAATGCGTTCCTGGCAGGCCTGGTCGGTGAGGTCGCGGTAGTCTTCAAATGACAGCATGCTTGCGATCCTTAGCCTTGATACCAGGGGAGGCCGTGGAAACGCCAGCCACCCAGATTGCCACGGTGGTTGTTGGCATCCTTGTCGCCTTCAAAGCCTTCCAGAATGTTGTAGGCCGCTGTAAAGCCGGCGTCTATCGCCGCGCTGGCCGCGCTGCGTGAGCGGACGCCGCTGCGGCAGAGAAACAGAATCGTGGCATCGCGGGCGACCTGGCGTTGCAGGTCGCTGATGAATTGCAGGTTGCGCGTCATTTCCGGATATTGCACCCAGTCAATTTCAATGGCACCCGGAACTCGGCCCACCCAATCCCATTCAGCGCGGGTGCGGACGTCGACCAGCACGGCACCCGGTGCTTCCTGAAGAAGGATCAATGCTTCCTGCGGCGTGACGTCGCCGCTGTAATTAAAGCCCTGCTGTTCGGCGCGCTGGCGTGCCAGGGTCAGAATGTCGCTGATACGGCTCATGATGAATGTTCTGTTAAACCGATGTCGGGCCGACGCGGAGGCCGGGGGATTAGGGATAAAATGCGGCAGTAAAATATCACGTAGAAGGCGAGTATACGCGGCTGCTGCCGCGAGCGGAATCGCCACAGCCAAATCCGGACTCTAAAGGAAATACGTATGTCTCTGGGGCATCACCACGCCGGGCACGCTCATGCCCATGACCAGGCCGCACTGATCGATGCACTGACGGGCGCTCATGGTTCCGAGGCCTCTAATCGGCTGGTACGTCGATCCGTCAATGTCAGTATGGGGCTGAACATCGGGCTGTCGGTGCTTCAGATCATCGTGGGCTGGTTCGCGCACTCCCATAGCTTGCTGGTGGATGGCTTCCATTCTTTCTCTGATCTGCTATCGGACGTATTGGTGTTGTTTGTGGCCAAACACAGTGCGCGGGCGGCCGATGACAACCATCCCTATGGTCATGCCAGACTCGAAACCCTGGCCACCCTGATTCTGGGCGTGATGTTGTTGGTCATCGGCGGTGGCTTTCTCTATTCGGCAGCGGAACGGGCCGTGAGTGTTGAAACGGCACCACCGGTCGAAATGATGGCGCTTTATGTAGCCCTGCTGGCACTGGTGTCGAAAGAGTGGCTCTTTCGCTATATGCTGAAAATTGCCAAAAAAGCCAATTCGGCGATGCTGATCGCCAATGCCTGGCATTCGCGCTCGGATGCAGCATCATCCCTGGTGGTGGCGATTGGTATTGGTGGTAGCTTGCTCGGCTTTGTCTACGCCGACCTCCTGGCGGCCGCCATCGTTGGGGCCTTGATCGTCAAAATGGGTTGGCAATTCTCAAGAACGGCGCTGGAGGAGCTGATTGACAAGGGCGCCAGTGCGGAGCAGATCGAAGAGATTCGGCAGGTGATCCGTGTGACGCCGGGGGTGATGGATCTGCATGACCTGCGTTCGCGACGCATGGCCGACCGGATTCTGGTGGATGCCCATGTGCATGTGGCACCGCGCATTAGTGTGTCAGAGGGGCACCGGGTGGCCGAGCTGGTCCGGCAGCGCGTGCGTGCGCAATGCCCGCAGGTTTTAGACGTGCTCGTGCATATTGACCCGGAAGACGACAGCCTGGCGCATGCAGCCATGTCGAATGAAGACCTATCGCGGGCGCGGCTGGAACAGTGGGTTTTGGACGCAGCCGATCGCATCTGGGGACATGCAGCGCAGGCGCCCGAGCGTGTGCAGTTGCACTATCTGAACGGCCGGATCGAGGTGGAGATTCTGTTGCCGCCAGCGGCGGGCGATTTACCAGAGCCTGCCGAGATTGAGGCAGGCGTCAAGTCACTACGGGCGGCAGCGCAGGCTGCCGGTTTACCGCTAGCGCTATGGACGGTTTACCGTCGCCTTAGCGAGCATGCACCAGAACAAAGCGCACAATAACGGTGCAATAACTCTCTGCCTGCACCTTGTTGGTGCAAAAAGGGGTGGTTTGGTAGGAACGCAGTTCGAAAAAGCCGTCCGGTGGCCCCGTTGCGGCGGTCGTTATCGTATTATCATTGGCATGGATCATGCTTTGTAATCCGGGCAAAGATTTCCGAGCAAAGATGTTTTCTGTTTGTAACTGTGTAGATTGACCGTTGCGGTCGCTTTTAGGAGATAGCTGTTATGACCACCGTGCAAGACGTCCTGAAGCTGGTCAAGGACAACGACGTTAAGTACGTCGACTTCCGTTTCACTGATACCCGTGGCAAAGAGCAGCACGTTGGCGTGCCGATCAGCCAGTTCAATGAAGAGAAATTTGAAGAAGGTCAGGCATTTGACGGTTCGTCGATCGCCGGTTGGAAGGGCATTCAGGCCTCCGACATGCTGCTGATTCCGGATCCGGCCTCGGCCTACATCGACCCGTTCTACGACGAAACCACCCTGGTGCTGACCTGTGACGTGGTTGAGCCGACCGATGGCAAGGGTTACGACCGTGACCCGCGTTCGATCGCCAAGCGCGCCGAAGCCTATCTGAAGAGCTCGGGTATCGGCGACACCGCATTCTTCGGTCCGGAACCTGAATTCTTTATTTTTGATTCGGTCGAATGGAAGACCGACATGTCGGGCACTTTCGTGAAGATTTTCTCGGAAGAAGCCGCCTGGTCGTCGGATGCCAAGATCGAAGGCGGCAATACCGGCCATCGTCCGGGCGTCAAGGGCGGTTATTTCCCGGTTGCCCCGGTGGATAGCTTCAATGACATCCGTACGGCCATGTGTAATGCCATGGAAGCCTGCGGCGTTGAAGTAGAAGTGCACCACCACGAAGTGGCCACTGCCGGTCAGAACGAAATCGGTACCAAGTTCGACACGCTGGTCCGTCGCGCCGACAAGACTCAGGTTCTGAAGTACTGCGTGCTGAACGTGGCACATCAGTATGGCAAAACCGCCACCTTCATGCCGAAGCCGATCGTTGGCGACAACGGTTCGGGTATGCACGTTCACCAGTCGATCTGGAAAGACGGCAAGAACCTGTTTGCCGGTGACCAGTATGCTGGCCTGTCGGAAACGGCCCTGTATTACATCGGCGGCATCATCAAGCATGCCAAGGCCCTGAATGCCATCACCAACCCGGGTACGAACTCGTACAAGCGTCTGGTACCGCATTACGAAGCACCGGTGAAGCTGGCTTATTCGGCCAAGAACCGTTCGGCCTCGATCCGCATCCCGTTCGTGGCTTCGACCAAGGCGCGCCGTATCGAAACCCGTTTCCCGGATCCGATCGCCAACCCGTACCTGTGCTTTGCAGCCCTGCTGATGGCCGGTCTGGATGGTATCCAGAACAAGATCCACCCGGGCGATCCGGCTGACAAGAATCTGTACGATCTGCCGCCGGAAGAAGATGCGCTGATCCCGACCGTGTGTGCCAGCCTGGATGAAGCACTGGACGCACTGAAGGCCGACCATGAGTTCCTGACTCGCGGTGGCGTCTTCTCGAAGGATTGGATTGATTCGTTCATCAATCTGAAGATGGAAGAAGTCAACAAGGTGCGTATGACCACGCACCCGGTTGAATTCGAGATGTACTACTCGTGCTAATCCAAGGCACGATCACATTGCAGAGCCACTAACGGCAAACGCAAGCAAAGAGGGACGGTTCGCCGTCCCTCTTTTTGTTTCCAGACCGTCCTGATAAAACCCCATACATGAACGCCAAGGCTATCCCGATTCCAACGCCGACAAACTATGCCGGCCTCGAACTGTTGTCTTCAGCCGCGGTGGTGCTCGACCGCTCCCAACATATCGTCTATCTGAATCCGGCGGCTGAAAACCTGTTGCGTATCAGCCAACGGGCGGCGCTCGGGCGGGAGTTGTTTCAGGTCATCGGCGTGACGCCCGAGCTGGTCAGCGCCATCATGAAGTCGTTGAGTAACCAATGGGGCTATAGCGGTCAGAATATCCAGATCGAGCGCAGTGAAGAGGTTTTTCACGTTGATTGCACCGTCACGCCCCTCGATGATGCGGAAGGCGGCTTGCTCATCGAATTGCGGCCCGTGGATCAGCAGTTGCGGGCGCGTCGAGAGGAGCGGCTCATCGAGTTGCAGCTGCGCCATCGCGAGCTCATGCGTAATCTGGCCCACGAAATCAAAAACCCCTTGGGAGGTATTCGGGGTGCGGCCCAGTTATTGGAACACGAGTTGCCCAACCCGGGTTTGCGCGAATACACCCAGGTCATCATCAAGGAAGCAGATCGTCTGCAGGATCTGATGCAGCGCTTGTTGCAGCCCCATCAGGGCATGCAGCCCGCGCCGACCAATATCCATGAGATTCTCGAACGCGTACGCAGCCTGGTGCTGGCCGAGTTTCCTAAAACCATTACCGTTCGCCGCGATTACGATACCAGTCTGCCCGAGATGACGGCCGACCGTGAACAGCTGATACAAGCCGTGCTCAATATTGCCCGCAATGCGGCGCAGGCCATGGCAGGTAGTCCGGAGCATGGTGGCCAGATCACGTTACGAACGCGTGCCGTGCGTCAGGTGACGCTGCTCAAGCATCGCTGGAAGCTGGCGATCGAGCTACAGGTGATCGATAACGGCCCTGGCATTCCGCGCAGTATTCTGGATCGCATGTTCTATCCGCTGGTATCGGGTCGCGAGGGCGGCACAGGGCTGGGGCTGACGATTGCCCAGAGTTTCATCCAGCAACATCAGGGCACCATCGAGTGTGAAAGTAAGCCCGGTCATACGCAATTCATCATCCGGTTGCCGGTCGCCTGATGGCGTAGAATACAAATCGCCTGTTTTAATCTCGCGATACCAAAAACCGGCATGGTATTTGCTCATCTTCGGTTGTTAAAAAACAACCGGTGTGCCCTCTGGCTGACTGGTGAATTCTGGAGACACCGACCATGAAGTCCGTCTGGATTGTTGACGACGATCAGTCCATCCGCTGGGTGCTGGAAAAAGCCCTCGGCCGCGCCGGTATATCGCAGCGCAGCTTCGACCATGCCAATGATGTGATCAATGCACTGGATGCGGGTGACCCACCGCCGCAAGTGCTGATCTCCGATATCCGTATGCCCGGACCCTCCGGTCTGGATCTGCTGGCGCGCATCAAAGCCCTGCTGCCAGATCTGCCGGTGATCATCATGACGGCCTACTCCGATCTGGAAAGTGCGGTTGCCGCCTTTCAGGGCGGTGCCTTCGAGTATCTGGCCAAGCCTTTTGATGTGGATCAGGCGCTGGCACTGATTCAGCGCGCGATGGCGCAATCGGCCAAGCCTGCGGCGGCCGCCACCGAAGAAGAGCCCGGTATGCCCGAGATTCAGGGGCATGCGCCGGCGATGCAGGAAGTCTTCCGGGCGATTGGTCGACTGTCGAACTCCAGCGCCACCGTGCTGATTACCGGCGAATCCGGTTCGGGTAAGGAGCTGGTTGCGCGTGCCTTGCACCGGCACAGCCCGCGTGCGAAAAAACCTTTTATTGCCATCAATACGGCGGCCATTCCGCGTGATCTGCTGGAATCCGAACTCTTTGGCCATGAGCGAGGTGCCTTTACCGGGGCCGCCACGCAGCGCCGCGGCCGGTTTGAAGAAGCCGATGGCGGCACGTTGTTCCTGGATGAAATCGGCGA
>NZ_JBIJFP010000025.1:0-17843 GCF_057744235.1 Fluviibacter sp.
TCATGGGCGCGGCTTGCTGGCGCGGCGCTCTTTGGGTGTTGTTGTCGCGTTGACGCTGTTGCTGCCCACGGTTGCCGCCTGGCGCATCATGGCGCTCGCGCTGGGGTGTTGCTTCATCACTCATGCGCATCGTCAGGGCGATACGCTTGCGTGGCAGATCGACTTCCAGGACTTTAACGCGCACCACCTGGCCGGCCTTAACCACCTCATGCGGGTCTTTAACGTAGGTGTTCGATAGGGCAGAGATATGTACCAGGCCATCCTGATGGACACCGATATCGACAAAAGCGCCAAAGGCTGCAACGTTTGTCACCACACCTTCAAGCATCATGCCGGGCACCAGATCTTTAACTTCTTCGACACCCTCGGCAAAGCTGGCGGTGCGGAATTCCGGGCGTGGATCGCGTCCCGGTTTTTCCAGTTCCTTGAAAATATCCTGTACGGTGGGCAAACCAAATCGATCATCGGTATATTTTGCAGCACTCAAAGAGCGTAAGACGCTGTTGTTACCCATGATCGATTTAATCGGTTGCTTCAGGTCGGCAATCATCTTCTCGACAACCGGATAGGCCTCCGGGTGTACCGAGGACGCATCCAGCGGATTCTCACCATCGCGAATGCGCAGAAAGCCGGCGGCCTGTTCAAAGGTTTTGTCACCGAGGCGAGGCACGCTTAGGAGTTCCTGACGGGATTTAAATGTACCATGGGCATCGCGATAGCTCACGATATTGCTGGCCAGTGTGCTATTGAGTCCGGAGATGCGGGTGAGCAAAGGGGCTGATGCGGTATTGACGTCCACACCGACCGCGTTAACACAGTCTTCGACAACGGCATCCAGGCTGCGTGCCAGTTTGAGTTGGGAGACATCATGCTGGTATTGGCCGACCCCGATCGATTTGGGTTCGATTTTTACCAGCTCAGCGAGTGGGTCTTGCAGACGGCGGGCAATAGAGACGGCGCCACGAAGAGAGACATCCAGTTGCGGGAATTCGCGGGCGGCGAGTTCAGAGGCTGAATAGACGGAAGCACCGGCTTCGGAGACCACGATTTTCGTCATCTTGATGTCCGGGAACTGCTTCATCGTATCGATGATGAGCTTGTCGGTTTCACGGCTGGCGGTCCCGTTACCAATAGCAACGAGTGTGACACCATGTTTTTTAGCGAGTGCAGCGATGGTGGTCATAGAGCCAGCCCAGTCACGGCGTGGTTCATGCGGATAAATGGTTTCTGTGTCGAGCAGTTTGCCGGTGGCATCAACCACGGCAATTTTGCAGCCGGTACGAATGCCCGGGTCGACACCCATGGTCACGTGTTGTCCGGCCGGTGCAGCAAGAAGTAGGTCTTTCAGGTTTTTGCCGAAAATGCGGATCGCTTCTTCTTCAGACTTCTCGCGCAACTGACCCATGAGATCCAGTTCCAGATGCAGCGAGAGTTTTACCCGCCAGGTCCAGCGAACGGTGTCGTTCAGCCATTTGTCAGCAGGGCGTGATTGCTGCTTAATGCCGAAGCGGTTTGCAATGCGTTGCTCACAGGGGTTGGGCGCTGTTGAAGGTGTTTCCTGGTTCAGCTCGCTATCCAGGATCAAAGATACTTGCAGGAAGCCTTCGTTGCGGCCACGTAGCAAGGCCAGTGCCCGGTGCGACGGCATACTGTTGAGCGGTTCGGCAAAATCAAACCAGTCGCGGAATTTGGCCCCTTCGGTTTCTTTGCCTTCAACGACTCTGGATTGCACCATGCCGTGCTCATTGAGGTAATCACGCAGTTGGCCCACCAGTTCCGGATCTTCGGCAAAGCGTTCCATTAATATCTGCCGGGCGCCATCGAGTACGGCCTTGGCATCGGCAAAACCTGCGTCGGCGTTGATGAACTTTTCAGCTTCCTCTTCAGGCGTGAGTTCCGGATTTTGCAGTAGGGCATCGGCCAGGGGTTCAATGCCGGCCTCACGCGCAATCTGTGCCTTGGTGCGGCGTTTCTGTTTGTAGGGTAGGTAGAGATCTTCCAGGCGCTGTTTGGTTTCGGCAGCGTCAATATCCGCTTTGAGTTCCGGTGTGAGTTTGCCTTGTTCCTCAATCGACGCCAGGATGCTGTTGCGACGATCTTCAAGCTCTCGCAAGTAGATCAGTCTTTCTTCCAGATGACGTAGCTGCGTGTCATCCAGGCCGCCGGTCACTTCTTTACGGTAGCGGGCAATAAACGGCACCGTGGCGCCTTCATCGAGCAGTTGAATGGCGGCTTTAACCTGTTCGGTTTTTACCTGGAGTTCTTTGGCGATTTGCGCGTCGATGATCAGTGGCATAGCGGTATGTCTGTATTGAAATAGGGCAAAAGATGGGGGTGAGCGTCACATCCGTGAGGCTCACCGAAAGTATCATTTCGGATTACTGGGAAGCGAGTGCAGCGTCCTGGCTGAGCCAGAGACATTTGCCGCCGGATTCCTTCTGGATCTGCTCCAGAACTTGAAGGTGTTCCTGGTGCTCCAGCTCGGAGGCTTTCTGAATACGCAGGTCCCGCAGGCGGCCGGCATCGGCGTTAAAGGCAATGCTTTCGGCCGATTCTTCAAAGACCATGGCAAAGCCATCCTGGCCACGCGTCATGACCAGGTAGACTTCAGCAAGCAGTTCGGCATCCAGCAGGGCGCCGTGCAGATTACGGTGCGTGTTATCGATTTCTAGGCGTTCGCACAGCGCATCCAGGCTGTTGCGCTTACCGGGGTAGTTATCCCGGGCCATTTTCAGCGTATCAGTGACTTTGTCGCAAAAGGTGGTGACCGGCGGTTTACCCAGCAGCTCCAGCTCGGCGTTGAGAAAGCCAACGTCGAAGGGGGCGTTGTGAATTACCAGTTCCGAGCCGGCGATGAAATCCAGGAAACTGTCGGCAACATCAACAAAGCGGGGTTTGTCGGCGAGGAATTCACTGGAAATGCCATGCACCGCCTGAGCACCTTCATCAATGGCGCGATCGGGGTTCACATAATGGTGGAAGTGACGGTTGGTAAGCCGGCGGTTGACGAGCTCCACTCCGGCCACTTCAATGATACGGTGGCCCTGTTTGGGGTCCAGGCCGGTGGTTTCGGTATCGAGAATAATCTGGCGCATGATGATCTATTGGTAATCAATTTCTATTTTACAGGCTACCCAGCTCGTCGATACCCTGATTGGCTAATTGATCGGCGCGTTCGTTTTCTGGATGGCCGGCATGGCCTTTGACCCAGTGCCAGCTTACTGTGAACTTCTGGGCTAGGGCGTCGAGTTGCTGCCAGAGATCGGCATTCTTGACTGGCTTTTTGTCGGCGGTTTTCCAGCCATTACGCTTCCAGCCGTGAATCCAGGATTGCATGCCCTGTTGCACGTATTTGGAGTCCGTATGCACTTCCACCGGCGTGGTGTTGTCGGGTTTCAAAGCAGCTAACCCGGAAATGACGGCTTGTAGCTCCATCCGGTTGTTGGTGGTGTTAGGTTCGCCGCCGTGCAGGGTTTTCTCATGGTCGCGGTAGCGCAGCAGAGTGCCCCAGCCGCCGGGGCCAGGGTTGCCACGGCAGGCGCCATCGGAATAGATCTGGATTGCGTCAGGGTTTGAGGCTGTGTTCATGATTGTCGGGTCTGATTCTGTTCTGCAACAAGCGAAGCCTTGCTGCGAATATTTTTAGCGGATTTGAGCCAGCTGGGGGTAAGCAGGGTCATACCGGGAATCTGCTTGATGGCCATGATGGCGTAGCAGCCACCGGCAAAACCCCACCAGCGATTTCCGGCCAATTCCAGCCAGTGCAGATGGCTGAACGTGCTTTCCCGCTTGCAGGGTGGCGCATAGCAGCCGAAATGGCCACGTGATACTTCAAAATCCAGCAGCTTCAGCCAGTCTTTGAGACGCAAAACAGAAAGGTAATTGCCCGGCCATGGAAAATCGAAGGCATCCGGTCGGGCGAGACGGCTGAGGTAGTTGCGTACTCCCCACAAAGACACGGGGTTCAAACCGAGAATCAGGAGCTGTCCTTCAGGGCGTAGTACGCGTCGTACTTCACGCAGCACCTGATGCGGATCCGGATGGGCCTCCAGCATGAAGGGCAACACAATCAGGTCCATGCTGTCGCTGTCGAAGGGCAGGGCTGCGGCATCGGTTTCCACGCTCACGGGCGTAGCGCCAGCGCTGTGAATGAGTTCACTGGTTCCATGAACCCCGGTCAGGCAGCGGAATCGGTGCTGGATCCGGTTGCCGGCCATGAGGTCCAGCGATTCACAGCCGATTTGTGCTGCCTGCACGCCGAACACATCAACCAGCAGGGTATCTGCCGTTGCGGTTGCCCATTGGGTGACATAACGCCCGGCCGGCGTTTGAAACCAATCGCTCGGTGGGTCGTGGGCAGAAAACTGGCCGGAGTTAGTTGACATCAGGTGGGGCATAGGGAAAATAAAAAACAGGCATCAGTTTACCGTGCATTACCGCTTTCACTCTTGGCGATCTCACTTATGACGACGATTGATTCTCCTCCCTGGATCCGTTCCGAACACGGCGCGCTCAGCGTGGTTGGCTTGTCGGCCTTTGACGATAATTTGATCTGGGTTTTGGTACCCGACAAGCCGGCAGTGGGAGGTGCCGTGCCGGTGGCCGTCGTGGATCCTGGCGATGCAGGACCCGTGTTGGATTTCTGTCGTCGTTCACACGCTGTCCCCACCAGCATTCTGCTCACGCACCATCATGCCGACCATACAGGTGGGGTTGCCGATATTGTGGATTGGATGGCACAGCACTATTCCGAGCAGCCTGTCCGCGTGTATGGGCCTGCGGTCGAGCAGATTCCCGGTGTGACTGATCCGCTGTCGGGTGGCGAAGGTATTACGCCATTTCCGTGGCTACTGGATATCCGTCTCTCTGTAATGGATGTGGCTGGTCATACCCGGGGACACCTCGCGTATTTGCTGTTACCCTCGCTGCGTTTGAAGCCCGCTGCGCTGTTTTCCGGGGATCTGATTTTCGGTCTGGGCTGCGGCCGCTTGTTCGAAGGCACAGCGGTGCAGATGTCGGACGCGCTGGTGCGAGTGAGCCACCTTGAGGACACCACCCGCATTTACTGTGCGCATGAATATACGCTCCTGAATCTGCCCTTTGCGCTTGCAGTTGATCCGGAGAATGCCATTTTGGCCGAGCGGGGTAAAAAGATCCGTGAACTCAGACAGCAGGGGTTGCCCACGCTACCTTTGCTCTTGTCTGAAGAGCAGGCAACCAATCCGTTTCTTCGTTGTGATCAGCCCGCGCTGGCCGAGGCGGTATGTGCCGATGCGGAAGTGGGATCCCGTGCCGTGCCCGTTGATGTGTTTACGGCATTGCGCGCTATGCGCGACAACTTCAAAGCCTGTTGATCCTGCTTAGTAGAGTTTGTACCAGGGTTTATCGCGTTGAATACCCTGGGTCAGGAAGCGGCTGTTCGGGTAGTTGAGGCGCAAAATGCGGTCGCTGTCGGCCTGCAGATCGGGCAGGCCAAGCTGGCCATAGCTGTAACTCATAACGGCCAGTGCTTCTTCAACCGACGGGGCATCCGGGTAGTTGCGAACGACTTCCTGCGCACGGTTGGCTGCTGCCAGCCAGGCTCCGCGGCGCACGTAATAGTTGGCGACGTGTAGATCGTGTGAAGCCAGTGCATTCACCAGATAGACCATGCGTTTGGCGCCATCATCCCGGTACTTGCTGTTCGGGAAGGTGTCGTATAGGTATCTGAAAGCAATAAACGATTCCCGCATACTTTTCGGGTCACGCTCGGTCGGGTCTTGCTGCATGATGTAACCACCGTAGCCCAGATCTTCATTAAAACCGATCATGCCTTTGAGGTAGTAGACATAATCCAGGTTCGGGTGATTCGGGTGCAGCTTGATAAAGCGGTCGCAGGCAGCAATGGCCGGCGCCGGTTCGTTCGCCTTGTAATGTGCATAGGCGGTTTCGATCTGGGCCTGCTGGGCGTATGTGCCATAGGGATATCGGGCTTCCAGTTTCTCGTAGAACTTAACCGCCTGTTCGTAGTTACCTTCTTCTAGCGATTCCTTGGCCATGGTGTAAAGCTTATTGGCCGACCAGCCTTTGGTAGGGTCGGTATCTTCCTGAAACAGGGCGCAGCCATTCAGTACCAGCGCCGTCAGGCCGACCAGCAGCAAATGAGGCAGCGGGCGACGGGAGCGTGACTGGAACCGAAGTGAAGATTGCATGCTGTTTTTGAGAAATAAGCGCGGCATTAGAGCCGGAACTGGCCTGAAAACGTTAGACTACGCACGATGAAAACGCAGCCTTACGCCACAGATATCGAGACGCCTGAAGCGCTGGATGATCTGGAAGATAACATTGATGATAATAACACGCTCGAGCTGGTGGCCGAGCAGGGTGGTCGGCTGGATCAGATCCTGGCACTGATGGTGCCCGAGCATTCCCGCAACCGTTTGCAGCAGTGGATTAAAGCCGGACGGGTGCTGGTCGATGGCGAGCTGGTGCTGGAACCCAAACACAAGATTCACGGTAGCGAACAGCTGTCGATTCGGGTCGATCAGGTGTTGACTGATGCGGAGGCCGGCACCTTTCTGCCCGAGCCCATGCATCTGCAAGTGGTGTATGAAGATGACCACATCATGGTCATTAATAAACCGCCGGGGCTGGTGGTGCATCCTGCGGCCGGTAACTGGCAGGGCACGCTGCTCAATGGCCTGCTGGCCTATGATCCGGTGTTTACCCATGTGCCGCGGGCCGGTATCGTGCACCGCCTGGACAAAGATACCTCGGGTCTGATGGTTGTGGCCAAAACCCTGGAAGCGCACACGCACCTGGTTCGCCAGTTGCAGGCGAGAACCGTCAAACGGGTCTACCGGGCTGTCCTCTGCGGTGTGCCGCGCGTCGATGGCACCGTTAATGCTCCGATTGGTCGTGATTCAAGTCAGCGGACCCGCATGGCGGTTAGCAGCCAGGGCAAGGAAGCCATCACGCATTATCGCCTGCTGGAAATCTATCCCGGCTGCAGTCTGGTCGAATGTATTCTGGAAACCGGCCGTACGCACCAGATTCGTGTGCATATGGGGTTTATCGGTCATCCGCTGGTCGGGGACGTCACCTATCAGGGTGGGAAACGCTACCCCTTGCCGGAGCCGGCGGCGGGTTTCGGACGGCAGGCGTTACATGCCCGTCAGCTCGGCCTGATTCATCCGGCAACCGGCGAAGCCATGAAGTGGACGGCACCGCCGCCGGAAGACATGGCGAATCTGATCAACGATCTTCGGGATCTGGCAGATTGTGCCTGATGTGAGTGGCGTTCCCGGTTTTGCGCCGGCCTGGCCGTTGCCCGACCGGGTCCGTGCCTGGCAAACCACGCGTGGTATTGGTGTGCCGCCTTATGGTGGCTTCAATCTGGGGGTACACGTCGGGGATGATCCGAACGCCGTGCAGGCCAATCGGGCGCATTTAACATCGGCGATCTTGCCCACAGCACCCGTCTGGCTAACGCAAGTACATGGTACTCGGGTGCTGACGTTGACCGGTCATGAGCCACCATTGACAGCACCCGAAGCCGATGCAGTCCTAACCAATGTACCTGGCCAGGTGTGCGTCATCATGACGGCGGATTGCCTGCCGGTGCTGATAGCAGACCGGTATGGTCGTGTGGTGGGCGCTGCACATGCCGGCTGGCGCGGGTTGGCCGACGGTGTGCTGGAGGCTCTTGTGCAGGCCATGACCGCGCTCGGGCAGGTGCAGGCCCAGGATCTTCTGGTCTGGTTGGGTCCGGTGATTGGCCCGACGGCATTTGAAGTGGGTGATGATGTGCGGGATACTTTTTTGGCCCAATCATCTGCATATGCCAGCAGTTTTGAACCTCATGTGTCCACTGCCGGTAAATGGCTGGCCGATCTGCCTTCGCTGGCACAGCAGAAGCTGGCTGCCCTGGGCGTTATCGCAGTGACCGACAGTGGTGTCTGCACGTATACGTCAGCTGACTTTTACTCCTATCGTCGGGAAAACGTCACTGGCCGCATGGGCTCCATGATCTGGATTGCCCCCTGAGCCTTATAATTCCCACCCTGACCGATTATTCCCCCTGGCCGTTGTTATGACTTTTGCGCCGTTGACCTGGATTGTACTGATGTGCCTGGCGGGCATGGCCGCCAGTATTGCTGTTTCCTTGCTGGCGTCGCTGGCCGCGCATCCGCGCATTGTGCCAGTGCTGGTGTCCTATGCCATCGGCGCCATGCTGGGCGCAGTTTTTCTGGATCTGCTGCCACATGCATTCGAGCACGCGGCGGATATCCATCAGATCATGGCCACCGTGCTTGGCGGTATTCTTTTTTTCTTTCTGCTAGAAAAGCTGGTGCTCTGGCGCCATTGCCACGAGCACCATTGCGAAGCGCATGAGCATCCTGCACACGCCCATAGCCCCAAGGCTTCCGGCTGGCTGATTCTGCTCGGTGATGTGATTCACAACTTTGTTGATGGCATTCTGATTGCTGCAGCGTTTGCCGGCGGCACCGAAATCGGCATCGTCACGGCACTGGCCATCATTGCCCATGAAATTCCGCAGGAAACCGGTGATTTCGTCATCCTGGTACATTCCGGTTTCAGCCGCATGAAGGCGATTCTGTTTAATATGTTGTCCAGCCTGGCGACATTGACAGGTGCTGTGCTGGCGTATCTGTTGCTCTCCGGTCTCGAGGCTTGGGTGCCCAGCATGCTGGCTTTAGCGGCGGCGAGCCTGCTTTACGTGTCGGTTGCTGATCTGATTCCGGGGCTGCATAAACGCCCCGAGTTGAAAGCGACGGGCTTGCAGATTGCCATGATTCTTCTGGGCGTGTTTTCAATCCAGATCGTTCAGACGCTGATCGGGGAGTAACGATCAGCTTGTAACCATTGGTTCATAGGGGGTAGGGCATCATGATGTCGTTTCAGAATCCATTCTGGCCGGGTACGCAGGGTATGGCCGATCTACCGCAACAGATTGAAGCATTGACCAGGTCGCTGACCGGTTTCCTTGAGGATAAATTACCCAGGGAGCAGTTAGCAGCTATGGGTTCACTCACGCCACCCGTTGAAAAGTTGCAACCGATCATGAATGATCTGATGGCAGCGCATCAGCAGCTCTGGCAGCAGATGTTGCATCGACAACCCGATGCGCCGGGAAAGCCGGTGGTTGCGGGTGTCGCCAAAGACCGTCGCTTTTCTTCAGACGCCTGGTCGACCAGTCCGGTGCATGACTACATGCGGCAGGCCTATGTGTTGAACAGCCGTTTTCTGACCCAGCTGGCCGACGTGATCCCTAGCGAAGATGCCAAAGGTCTGGCCCGTATCCGTTTTCTGACGAACCAATTTGTCGACGCCATGTCGCCCAGCAACTTTGCGGCGACCAACCCCGAGGTCATCCAGAAGGCGCTGGCGACGGAAGGCAAGTCGATTACCGAAGGCATCAATAACTTGCTCAAGGATCTGGCTAAAGGCCGGATCAGCACCTCGGATGAATCGGCCTTTGAAGTCGGTAAAAATCTCGCAACTACCGAAGGCGCTGTTGTTTATGAGAATGAGCTGATACAGCTGATCCAGTATGCCCCGCTGACCGCCAAGGTTGGCAAGCGCCCCTTGCTGATCACGCCGCCGTGTATTAACCGCTTCTACATCATGGATCTGCAGCCGGAGTCATCGTTAGTACGCTATGCCGTCGAAGCCGGGCATACGGTATTTCTGATCTCCTGGAAGAACCCGGGGCAGGAAGATGCACACCGCACCTGGGATGAGTATCTGGAGCTCGGTCCGTTCTCGGCAATACCGGTCGTCCAGACCATCAGTGGCAGTAAAACCATAAACATGCTCGGCTTCTGCATCGGCGGCACGCTGCTATCGTCGGCGCTGGCCGTGCTGGCTGCTAAGGGTGAAAAGCCGGCGGCTTCTCTGACCCTCCTCACCACCATGCTGGATTTTGCCGACACGGGCGATATCGACATTTTTGTCGATGGTCCCTCGGTGGCCGCCCGCGAAGCCGCGATTGGCAAAGGTGGCCTACTTGAAGGTCGTGAACTGATGACCATGTTCTCGTCCCTGCGCCCCAACGATTTGGTTTGGCCTTATGTCTCGGGGAACTACCTGCTGGGAAATACGCCGCAGCCGTTTGACATTCTGTACTGGAATGCCGATTCGACCGGACTGCCGGGGCCGATGGCCTGCTGGTATCTCCGTAATACCTATCTGGAAAACCGCATGCGGATTCCTGGCGAGCTGACACTCTGTGATCAGCCAGTGGATCTGGGGCGCATCGACATGCCCACCTACCTGTTTGCAGCCCGTGAAGACCACATCGTACCGTGGCATACCGCCTATCTGGTGACACGTCTGCTGCCGGGGCCGCACCGGTTCGTGCTGGGCGCCAGTGGCCATATCGCCGGTGTTATCAACCCGGCCAGCAAGAATCGCCGGAGTTACTGGGTGGATGGCGATCTCAAAGGCGATGCCGAGCAGTGGGTAGCATCGTCCACCGAGAAGCCCGGTAGCTGGTGGACCGACTGGTCCGCCTGGCTGGATGGCTTCAAGGGTGGTGAAAAAGTTGCACCCAAGTCTTTGGGTGGCAAGGGTTTTAGTCCGATTGAGCCGGCACCGGGTCGTTACGTGCGTCAGAAATAGTCGCATAGAAGTGGTATCGCGGTGATTTTGCCCGTTACATTTGTTGTGGTGCGGCAAAACTCCGGATACACTTAGTTTCAAGCGGGGTATTCTGTGTGCAGCTTGTGCAGATTTCGCCGGCCTTTTTATCGGTTTTTTCTTGTTGTTCACTGATTTCTACTTTGAAAGGATGTTTTCATGTCTCAGCACATCGCATTCGTTACCGGTGCCATGGGTGGCCTCGGTACCGCCTTCTGTCAGGCATTCGATAAGGCCGGTTACAAGGTTGTTGCCGCCTATCACCCGGAGTTTGATGACAAGGAAGCCTGGCTTGCCGAGCAGAAGGCCGAAGGCTTTACGAATTTCATCCCGGTTGCCTGTGATGTCGGTAACTACGAATCGTGTGTGGCTGCCGCTGCAGAAGCTGAAAAGCTGGCCGGTGGCGTGATTGACGTTCTGGTGAACAACGCCGGTATTACCCGTGACAAGTTCTTCACCAAGATGGACAAGGGTCAGTGGGATGCCGTGATCAACACCAACCTGAACAGCGTTTACAACGTGACTCAGCCTTTCGCCGCCAAGATGGCCGAAAAGGGCTGGGGTCGCATCATCAACATCTCGTCGGTCAATGGCGTTAAGGGCCAGGCTGGTCAAACCAACTACTCGGCTGCCAAGGCTGGTGTGATCGGTTTCACCAAGGCACTGGGTGCTGAAATGGCCACGAAGGGTGTGACGGTTAACGCCATTACCCCAGGCTACGTTGCCACCAAGATGGTGATGGCCATCCGTGAAGACATCCTGCAAAGCATCGTTGACACCGTACCAATGAAGCGTCTGGCCAAGCCGGAAGAAATCGCAGGTCTGGCCGTTTACCTGGCTTCGGATCTGGCAGGTTTTATCACCGGTGCCACCATGAACATCAATGGTGGTTTGTACTACCAGTAACTGGACAAACCCGGCAAGCAGTCTTTTTTGAGTATGCTGATTGCATGTCGTTGATTTCAAAGCCCCGCCGTGTTTTACTCGGTGGGGCTTTTGGTTTTATAATGCGTTGCAAAATAGATAACCCGATGACGGTTTGTCCAATCTAACTGTGTTTTTTGTATCAAGGCCCGGTGTATGACTGAAACTCAACGTTTGATCAAAAAGTATCCTAACCGTCGTTTGTACGATACCCGCACCAGTGCCTACATCACGCTGGCCGACATCAAGGAGCTGGTGCTGCAGCATGAGAACTTCCTGGTGGTCGATGCCAAAACGGGTGATGACCTGACTCGTGCGATTCTTCTACAGATCATTCTGGAAGAAGAAAGTGGCGGTGTGCCGATCTTCAGTAGCGAAGTCTTGTCGCAGATGATCCGTTTCTACGGCAACGCCATGCAGTCCGTGCTCGGCCAGTATCTTGAAACGAACATGAAAGCCTTTGTGGATTTCCAGAAGAAGATGCAAGGCAGCAGCAATACCAGCGATAACTGGTCGCAGTTCCTGAACTTCCAGGGCCCGGCCATGCAGACCCTGATGTCAACCTATATGGATCAGAGCCAGAAAATGGTGCAGAACATGCAGACCCAGATTCAGACACAGGCGCGCAATCTATTCCAGGGGTTTCCGAACAAGAGCTGATGGATTGGATGTCTGCGTCGAAAAGGTCCTGCGGGGCCTTTTTACATGGTGCGGTGAGGAGAGCGTTCTGCTTTGACCCGTTGGGTGCAGGGGCTTGGTTGACTAGCGCTGGCGCAACGCAATATGCGCATCGATCAGTGGCGTAATCGCTTTGCGATAGGTGTCGTGCTGTTGGCCGGAGAGAATGGCTCTCAGGCTGCCGCGGGCAAAAGACAGGGTATCCAGCGCCATCAATTCCGGATCCAGTCCGGATTTCAGGCTGCCGTTCGCGGCGGCGTCACGGTAGATGCGAATAAACGAAGTCAGGATATCAGTGCAGGGTTCGGTAATGATCTGCAGGACTTCATGGAACTCCTCAACGTATTCGCAGCGCAGCAGAATAATTTCAAAAGTTTCACGCGCTGCCGTGTCGTTGAGTAAAGCCGAAAAGAGCGCATGAAGGTAGGCGGCGAGGGCTTCAAGTGGTTGCTGTGCACTGCCATGCGCGAGCAATGACTGTAACTGATCGAACTCACTCGTATAGGTTTGCTTTACGGCGAGGAAGAGTTCCGCTTTGTTGGCAAAATGCCAGTACACCGCACCCCGGGTGACATTGGCGGCTTTTGCAACCTTGTCCAGCGTTGAGCGATTGACGCCCTCGGCATGGAATACCCGTCGCGCAGCATCGATAATCTGGGCGCGGGTGGCGAGGGCTTCTTCTTTCGTTTTGCGGGCCATAATGCTTCATTATAGATCAATATACATACATGCGGAAATGTATATAATGGTCAACTCTGCACAATACGTACTGCCGGATTCCTTATGTCTGCAAACCCGCCCCGTATCAAAGTCTGGTTGAACCAACGGCTGGAATCCCTGGCACCCTTTTGGAAGGGGCTGATGACGCAACCGGCCTGCCGCAAGATGCATCAGTTCTGTCAGACGCAATGGCGTGAGCATCGCCGTAGAAGTGTTGTCACTTTGAGCGTGCTTGTTCTGGCAGTCGTGCTGTGGAATGCCTGGAGTTACTGGCAGAAGATGCCTAAAGCGCCACCACCCATGCCGGTGACGCTGCTGGTGGCCGAACCGGTGACGGTGCCTAACGTGATTGAAGTCATGGCTCAGGCCGAGGGTGCCAAGGAAACCGAAGTGCGCGCCCGAGTCGGCGGTATTCTGGTCAAGCGCCTGTATGTAGAAGGGCAGCGTGTCGAAGCCGGTCAGCCCTTGTTCCAGATTGATCCGGACCCTTACCGCATAAAACTCGAAGAGGCCCAGGCACGTGCCACACAGACGGCCCGCGAAGCCGCCCGTCTGAAAAAGCTTTTTGTGCAACAGGCGGTGAGCCGTAAAGAAATGGATGATGCCGTGTCTGCCGATGAAATGGCACAGGCCAACCTGAAGTCCGCAAAACTGAATCTGGAGTGGTGCACGGTCACCGCCCCGGTTACCGGCGTGGCCGGTCGTGCCCAGCGCTCTGAAGGTAATCTGATGACGACCAGCAGCGATGGAAGCCTGCTTACCGTGATCCATCAGGTCAATCCGATCTGGATCCGTTTTGGTCTTTCCGATGCCGATACTGCGGGCTTGCCGGGTGGTCGTCTGGATCCTTCGGCAGAAACAACGGTTGAAGTGATTCAGGCGGATGGTACGGTCTATCCGGAAAAGGGAGTCATCAATTTCCAGGCCTCGTATATCGATCCGAAACTCGGCACCCAGCAACTGCGAGCCACACTGGCGAATCCTGAGGGCGTACTGCTGCCCGGTCAGTTCCTCCGCGCCCGCATCAGCACCGGTGCGCTGGAGAACGTGTACCGCGTGCCTCAGGTCGCCGTGGTTCAGTCAGAAAAGGGCCACATGGTCTGGGTCATGGGTGAAGGCGGTAAAGTTGTCCCGACCCCGGTGAAACCGGGTTTCTGGCTGGGTAAAGACTGGATCATACTGAGCGGCCTGCAGCCCGGTATGCAGATCGTAACTGATAACATCATCAAGATCCGTCCCGGTGCCGTGGTCATGCCTGCACCTGCTGCAGTCGCCGCGCCGGCTGGCAAATAAGGAACGCTGATCGTGTTTTCCCGTTTCTTTATTCACCGGCCGATTTTTGCCACGGTGATCTCCATTGTCATCGTGCTGGCTGGTCTGGCGGCAGGCCGTGTGCTGCCGATTTCGCACTACCCGGAAATAGCGCCGCCCACGGTGATTGTGTCGGCCAGTTATCCCGGTGCATCGACCGAAACCCTGATTCGTACTGTGGCCGGGCCCATTGAAGAGCAGTTGTCCGGTGTCGAGAACCTGCTGTACTTCAGCTCAACGGCTGCGTCGAACGGCGCCCTGACGGTAACGGCCACCTTTGAGGTGGGCACCAACATCGATATGGCAACGGTGAACGTCAATAACCGCGTCAAGATTGCCGAGCCGCGTCTGCCGGATGTGGTACGCCAGTTTGGCGTCACGGTACAGAAGCGATCCAACGATATTCTGCTGGTGTCGACCATTACCTCACCGGATAACAGCCGCTCGGCGTTGTTCCTCTCGAATTACGTGCTCATTAATATCCTGGATGAACTGAAGCGTTTGCCCGGCGTAGGAGATGCGCAGATTTTCGGCGCTAAGGATTACTCCATGCGGATCTGGTTGCGCCCGGACAAAATGGCGCAACTGGGCATTACGACCAGTGATATTGGCGCCGCCATTAACGCGCAGAACAAACAGAACGTGGCGGGCAAGATCGGTCAGGAGCCAGCCATTGAGGGCCAGCAACTCACCTATACCGTGACGGCCAAAGGCCGTCTGGCCACGCCGGAAGCCTTTGGCGATATTGTGATTCGCTCACAGGGGCCGGCCGGTACACTGCGCCTGAAGGATGTGGCGCGCATTGAGTTGGGTGCCGCCAACTACGATGCCAATACGCGCCTGCTGGGTAGTCCGGTGGCCAGCGTCGGGATCTTCCTGCAGTCGGGGGCCAACGCGCTGGAAACGGCAGACCGGGTGCGTGCCAAGATGGAGGAGCTCAAGAAGCGCTTTCCGGATGGCGTGGACTATGTGATCCCGTTCGATACCACGCGATTCGTCAATGCCTCGATTCGTGAAGTTGTGAAGACGCTCTTCGAAGCCATGCTACTGGTGGCGATCGTGGTGTTTGTGTTCTTGCAGAACTGGCGGGCAACGCTGATTCCTTTGCTGGCCGTTCCCGTATCGTTGATCGGAACCTTTGCCGGCTTGTGGGTGTTTGGCTTCTCCATCAATACCCTGACCCTGTTTGCCATGGTGCTGGCCATTGGTATTGTGGTGGATGATGCCATCGTGGTGCTAGAAAATGTGGAACGCCTGATGCAAGAGCGTCGTCTGCCGCCCAAGCAGGCTGCGGTCGAAGCGATGAAGGAGGTGTCCGGTGCGGTTGTTGCGATTGTGCTCGTGCTGAGCGCCGTCTTTATCCCTGTTGCTTTCCTGGGCGGTATCGCCGGCAAGCTCTACCAGCAGTTCGCCGTTACGGTGGCGATTGCTGTGGCGCTCTCCGGTCTGGTGGCCTTAACACTGACGCCTGCGCTGTGCGGTGTGCTACTTCGCACGAAGCATGAGGCGCCGCCCGAGGCCTTCAAGCCCTTTAATGAAGGTTTCCAGAAGCTGACGGATCGTTATCTGGATCTGGTCCGTAAAACCTTAGATCACCGTCGTATCAGCGTCGCCGTGTTTGGTGCGGTTATTGTTGGCTGTCTACTGCTTTTCCGTCTGGTGCCGGGGGGGTTTGTACCGCCCGAAGATCAAGGTTATTTAATCAGTGCACTGATGTTGCCCGATGGTGCCAGCATGCAACGTACCGAGCAGGCGGGTCAGAAGTTTCAGGAGGCCGTGGTTAAAAATCCGGCCGTTGATAAAGTATTCGTCATTGCGGGCAACGACATTGTCGGTGGCGGTATGCGTGCCAATGCCGGCACGGTCTTCATTCCGCTCAAAGACTGGTCTTTACGTGAGACCGATGCCGGTTCCCTGGCCAAAATGTTTACGGGTCTGGGTATGACACTGCGCGATGGCATGGCGCTGGTCTTTAACCCGCCGGCCATCCGTGGTATTGGTTCGGCCGGCGGTTTCGAGTTCTACGTCCAGGCACGTAACAATCCCTCGGTGAGTGATCTCGCCAAAGTATCGGGGGGGCTGATTGAAGCACTCAAGCAGCGCCCTGAACTGACCGGGATCAATACCTTCTTCCGGCCGACATCACCGCAGTTGTACGTGGAGGTTGATGAGGCCAAGGCGATTTCCCTGGGGATTGCGGTCGCCGATGTGTATCAGAGTCTGCAGGCCACCATGGGGAGTCTGTATGTGAATGACTTCAACCTGAGCGGACGTACTTACCGGGTGCAGATGCAGGCCGATGCTGCATATCGCGCACGCCCTAATGATCTGGGCCAGATTTACGTGCGGGCAGACAATGGGTCCATGGTGCCGGTCTCGGCACTGATCAAGACCACCTCGCTGGTGGGGCCTGAGCAGCTGGAACGTTTTAATGGTTATCTCTCGGCTAAGATTCTGGGCAATGGTCAGCCGGGTGTGAGTTCCGGTGATGCCATCAAAATTGTGAGCGATGTTGCCCAGGCGAATCTGCCACCGGGGTACGAGCTGGCCTGGTCGGGTCAAGCCTATCAGCAGATCCGGGCGGGTAACACCTCCGGGATCGCTTTTGTCTTTGGCATCGTCATGGTCTTCCTGATTCTGGCCGCGCAATACGAGCGCTGGTCTTTGCCACTGGCCGTGATTCTCGGTGTGCCGTTTGCGCTGTTCGGTGCCTTGCTCGCCGTATTCTTGCGCAGTATGCCGAATGACATCTACTTCCAGATCGGTTTGGTGGTGCTGGTGGGTCTATCGGCCAAGAATGCCATTCTGATCGTGGAATTTGCGGCTCAGAAACGGTCGGAAGGCATGAGTGTTTACGATGCCGCCATGCAGGCAGCTCGGTTGCGCTTCCGTCCGATTGTGATGACCTCGCTGGCCTTCATTCTCGGCGTTTTCCCGTTGGTAATTTCCACGGGTGCGGGTTCGGCAGCGCGTCGTTCCATGGGGACGGGGGTGTTTGGCGGCATGCTGGCAGCGACGTTTATTGCCACGATTTTCATCCCGATGTTTTTTATGTGGTTGTCGGGCCGTAAGCAGAAGCGGGATCTGTTTCCGGGTGAAGCAACCACAACCGGCGAAGTGGCCGCCGAGGAGCGTGCCCATGACTAAGCGTCGGACTTCCCCCGTGATGAAATTGTCAGGCGCGCTGCTGGGAGCCTTGTTAGCAGTAGGTTGTACCGTTGGCCCGGATTATGAACGTCCGAAGATGGATCTGCCGGGTCAGTACAACGCCGATGTGCCTCAATCCACAGCACCGGATGCTAATGATCAATCCAAGGCATCTGTAGCGATCATCGAAAACTGGTGGACGCTATTTAATGACCCGGAACTGAACCGGTTAGAGGGATTGGTACTGGCCAATAATGCCGATCTGCAGATCGCCGTGGCGCGTATTGCCCAGGCTCAGGGCCTTGCCTTGCAAGCCGGTTCTGCGCAGTATCCGAGTCTCACGCTAGAAGGCAGCGGTACCAGGGCTTCGCAGGGGGCGGCAGCATCGCCGAGTGGTATCGATTATCTCGACAACAACTATC
>NZ_JBIJFP010000026.1:0-13809 GCF_057744235.1 Fluviibacter sp.
GGTAGTTCGCCAGTAAAGATGTGAGTAATGCTTCAGGTACGTCGTGTTTCTTGCTGCTCATGGTGCCTCCGGTCAATACGGCAGTTTCCTGCCAAATGACCGTTTACACAAAATTCAGGACACCCTCTCGGCTGAACCTGCATTAGGATCCGACTCAATAAATGGTCTCTCAAGGACATGGAAAATACTTCGTGCTACATACTTGTACTCGAAAGGTGTCATGTCTCGGAAAGTATTCGTTTTATCTAAAGCCACCAGCTCCATTAGGACGGGTACTGTCTCATCAGTATAGGAATGCACATCTGCGAGTGTGCTGACGCGCCCAAGTGCGCGATTTTCGTAGTAGCGCATCACAGTTGGACCCACAACATTTTGCATGGCATGTAAAGATGTTGTTACTAGATATTCGGAAAAGCTGCCTACATCAATCTCGCCAGCAAAGGCTTTCAATTGTGTGCAAATAGCCTGCAAATGTCGCTCTCGAGAATAAGCAATTGCATGCAGAAAGACATTCTCAACCTTACCTAAACGCTGAACTAGAGCGCCCAGAGAGTAGCCTGAAACCTTTGCGAGTTCGCGCGCGCTAAAGTTACTTGAATCTCCTGTGTTTACAAGTTTCTCAGCGGCTTCGATTAGGTTATCAATAGCCTGCCTTGAGCGTTGTTGTTTAGGCTCTGTAAACTGAACGCGAATTTTTGAAAGCGATTTTTGAGACATTGTGAAATCTCTTGATAGGACTCATATCATCATAAGCAAATAGACCCGTTCACATTCTAACGGCAATAACTGTTTGTAATCACCCACCGAAAGTTGCACTGGTTAATCTGCTAACGGGTCTTCTATCTGGCACTAAGCAACATCAGTAAAAAATGAACATTGCCGATTCAGGGCTGGAAAGCACCATTGACTCGTTTTAACATTGAGCTCGGTTCTGGAAATTAAATTTCTGGGTTAATTCCTACTGAATGGTAAAAATTCTAACTGGAGAACCATGATATGAGATTAAAAAAAAGGTTTGCATTAGCAGCCTTGCTTTATGCGCTGTTTGCGACCGGAATTGAAATGCCTTTCGCGCAAACCGTAGCGACAAAACCAACTCGCATCACCTTTGACGGAAATATACGCAACAATTCTTTGGCGCTAAGTCCAGACGAAAGCACAGCAGTTGTTTCTTATAGTGAGCGACCAGAGGTCATTGTGTATGACCTCAAATCAAATCTTGTCAGGGGCGTCATTTCGCACTTCGTGACACCCAGAAACATCGTATTCGCTCCTGATGGGGAATCGTTTTTTGTTTCTGATAGCACTCAAGGTGTGATCGAGAAAGTCGACACAGTCACTCTAAAGATACTATCTCGCTTGGCGGCTGGGCCCGGTGTGTTTGGAACCGTAATGAGCAAGCGTGGCGATACACTTTATGCAAACAACCAAGCAACGAGTTCTGTCACAGTATTTGATACGTCCTCTGAACAGGCACGCGCAGTCATCGGCGGATTTGCTCAGCCTCGACAAGGTATACGGCTAAGCCCTGATGGCAAAACACTCTACGTAACGAATTTTCTCGGCGACAAAGTCACGATTGTCGATACCGAATCAAACAGAATTGTGGGGGAAATCACTGGCTTCAACAAAATTCGTGCGATATCCATTAGCGACGATGGAAGAACGATGTTCGCAGCCAATAGCGGTTCCGATAGCATTGCAGTCGTTGATGTTGAAAAACGCCACATCATTACAACAATTAGCGTAGGTAAAGATCCGTACGGCGCAGCATTGACGCCAGATGGAAAATTTGTCTATTCAGGAAACCTGGCTGACAACACTGTCTCAGTGATTGATGTCCCTAGTTTGAAGGTGATCGCAACAATCAGCGGTTTCAACGAACCTCGTCAAGCGATTGTCTTCACACGCGACGGCCATTATGCTTATGTACTGAATGCGGACTTGAGTGTTGCGAAAGTTGACCTATCAGCAAATCGGATCGTCGGTATGATCAAGCCGCCACAATAGCCTCCAACTGGCTCCGTTATGAGATGCACGCATGTTCCAATGCGCAGGTTCTGTTATAGCAGCAGGTTGTTCAATGATTTGAGCAGTCCAGTCAACCGCTTTGAGTGGTAAGCTATTGGCTATTAGAATTTGTTTTGACCGCATGGAGTTCTCATGAAGCAGATCGTTGCCATCATCAAGCCCTTTAAACTGGACGAAGTCCGTGAAGGCCTGTCGGAAATCGGCGTTACCGGGTTGACCGTAACGGAGGTTCGGGGTTTTGGACGTCAGAAGGGCCATACCGAGCTGTATCGTGGTGCCGAATACGTGGTTGATTTTCTGCCTAAGGTGCGCCTCGAAGTGGTCGTGCAGGATGATCGTGTTGAAGCCGTGCTGGAGTCGATCATCAAATCGGCGCGTACCGGTAAGATCGGTGATGGCAAGATTTTTGTCCTGCCGGTTGATCAGGTGGTGCGCATCCGCACTGGCGAGATCGACGACGCAGCCATTTAACTGCCCGAGCTGAGCTGACTCAGCATAGTGATCAGAGCCCTGCGGTGTTTTGACTGCAGGGCTTTTTATTGATGAAAATGCAGAACGGAACTGCTTTGGCGCTGGTGGCATTCAACAAACCGTATGGGGTGGTCTCCCAGTTCACGCCGGAAGGGCGCTGGCAGGGGCTGTCTGATTTCCTGTCACTGCCAGAGTTCCGTGTGGCAGGTCGGCTGGATGCCGACAGTGAAGGACTGTTGTTGCTGACGGATAACGGGGCGTTACAGGCCCGTATTGCCGAGCCGCGTCACAAGTTACCCAAGTGTTACTGGGCGCAGGTAGAAGGCATGCCCGATACGGCGGCGCTGGATCATTTACGGGCCGGCCCGGTGCTTAATGACGGCCCAACACGCGCCTGCCAGGTTGAATTACTGCCGGTGGATGTTGAGGCACAGAGTCTGTGGCCCCGTCATCCGCCCATCCGTTTCCGTAAGGCTATCCCCACCACCTGGATCGCGGTCACGCTGACCGAAGGACGTAACCGTCAGGTCAAACGGATGTGTGCCGCGGTTGGTTTCCCCGTTCTGCGCCTGGTCCGCGTTTCGGTCGGTGGTATCGATTTACTGACATTGAATGAAGGGTTGCCTCTGGCTCTGGGGCAGGCGATGCCGATTTCAGTGGATGCCTTGAACAGGAGTTTGTAATGCGCCTTGTCCGTTCGATCCTTGCGCTACTCGTCAGTGCGGCTTGCCTGGTGACGACAGCGCAGTCGGCACAAAATTTGCCAGTAATCCCGCTGTCTTTGGGTTCTGGTGCCCTCGAAGTGCAAGTCGCCAGTGATCAGTCGCAACGGGCGCAGGGACTGATGCATCGCACTGCCATGCCGGCCAATCAGGGCATGCTATTTGCCTATCCGGCCCCGGCGTATTTCTGCATGTGGATGAAAAACACAAAAATCCCGTTGTCCGTGGCTTTTATCGATGCCCAGGGCAAGGTCATCAATATCGCCGATATGGTGCCCCAGACCGAAACGAACCATTGCACCGAGCGTAATGCCACCTATGCCCTGGAGGTCAATCGCGGCTGGTTTACGCGTCATGGCGTTACCGCAGGCTCCCAGATCATTGGTCTGGAGCGTGCGCCTCAGGGCAAATACTGAGACCGGCAAATGCGGGAAAGTCGAACGCACAGCAGACGGATGCAGGGCCGGGCGCGTTGCAGTCACTGGCATCCGCTAGGCAACGCCCTTAAACCGCCGGCATGTCTGCGCCCCTGGTTGATGGAACCCCACTCGCTGACACGCCGTCTGCAACGTCATTATGGTCAGGTCGATGTGCGTGTGCTGAGTCAAGCCCTGGGGCAGCCCTATAATGATGAAGGGTCTGGCCGCTTCCCGCTGGCCATTGTTCGGGCGGTCGTCCTGTCGTCTGGGGATGGGTTGCCCTTGGTCGTTGCACACTCGATTTTGCCTGCTGTCCCGCGCGGACCGCTATCGGTGATGTTCCATAAACTTGGCCGTCAGGCACTCGGGTCGCTGCTCTTTACGCATCGCGGTTTCGTCCGGCGAGAACGTGAATGGGCTTTTTTGGATAAACGTCATCCGCTGTTTGGGCTGGCATCTTCACAGTTGCAAGGGGACGGCAGCAGCAGGCTATGGGCAAGGCGGGCGGTATATAGTCAATCGCGTTACCCTAGGCAGTCGGTGCAAGTGACAGAGGTTTTTTGTATGCGCTGACAACCTGGGGCGTTCCCGTGTGTTAATGTTTGAAACTTGTGGCGCGTGGAAGGTCTTGTTGAACGCACGTCTTTGTAGCTTTTCTAGGCGTGCGTATGACACAACGTGTATTGCCCTGTGTGGTGACCCTGATTTTTAAGAGTTTGGCGTATTTGCCCCTGTCTGTTTTGCAGGTGATCGGCCAGGGTGGCGGGTGGATTGCCTGGCGAGTTAGTGGGTCCTTCAAATCGCTGTCTGCCGAAAATTTTAAAAGTGCTTTTCCTGATGCAACCCCGCATATGCTGCGTGGTGCCATGTTGGCGGTTGGCCAGATGTTTCTTGAAATGCCCTATTGGTGGGTTCGTCGTAACGATCAGGCTTTGAATAAGACCGTCGCACCGGCAGATTGGCACCTGTTTGAGGAAGCCTTGGCGAGAGGTAAGGGCGTGATTCTGCTATCGCCGCATATGGGTTGCTTCGAGCTATTGGGGCCCGTCTATAGCTCGCGTCATCCGTCAACGGTGCTGTTTCGCCCGCCACGTATTCGATGGCTGCGTGACTGGATCGTGACCATGCGAACCCGCCAGAAGCTCAAGATGGCACCAGCGAATCAGACGGGTGTCCGATCTCTGGTTCGTACCTTACTTAAAGGTCAGACCGTTGGGATTTTGCCAGATCAAGTGCCGGTCTTGGGAGAAGGGGTTTGGGCACCATTCTTTGGCCGTCCTGCCTACACAATGACCCTGGTGCAACGCTTGCAGAGTCTGACGGGTGCTCAGATTTTTGTGCTGGGTGTTGAGCGTTTGGGTATTGGCAAGGGCTACAAAATGCACATTGCGCCCATGGAAGGCATGTTGCCGGAGGATCAGATTGCTGCCGCAACCCAGATTAACGAAGCCATGGAGTCCATGATCTGTAAAGCGCCGATGCAGTATCTCTGGGGCTATGACCGGTATAAGCAACCAGTGCAATGAGCCGATTCGTATAAAAGGCACGTAAAAAAAACCGGCTCGTGTCAAACACAGAGCCGGTTTTATTTTTTATCAACGCAACTGATCAGGCGAAGTTGGCTTCGGCAAACTTCCAGTTGGCCAGTTTGTCGAGGAAGGTCTCAACGAACTTCGGGCGCAGGTTCCGGTAGTCGATATAGTAGGCATGCTCCCACACGTCCACTGTCAGCAGGGCCTTGTCGCCAGTCGTCAGCGGGGTGCCGGCAGCGCCCATGTTGACGATGTCGACGCTGCCATCGGCTTTCTTAACCAGCCATGTCCAACCCGAGCCGAAGTTGCCAACAGCCGATGTCTGGAACGCTTTCTTGAACTCCTCGAACGAGCCCCACTTTTTGTTAATGGCATCGGCCAGGGCACCCGTCGGCGCGCCCCCGCCATTCGGCGACAGGCAGTTCCAGAAGAAGGTGTGGTTCCAGACCTGAGCGGCGTTGTTGTACACGCCACCAGCCGGTGCCTTTTTGACGATATCTTCCAGGCTCAGGTTTTCATATTCCGTGCCCGGGATCAGATTGTTGAGGTTAGTCACATAAGCCTGGTGGTGCTTGGCGTAGTGGTAGTCAAAGGTCTCAGCCGACATGTGCGGGGCAAGAGCATCTTTGGCAAACGGCAGAGCGGGTAATTCAAAAGCCATGATGGAGGTTCTCCGAGTTGGGGGATTGTTAGTTTAATCTTTGATTCTAGACAGAGCGGGAGCTGCCTGCAAGCCTCCTGATATTTATGCCGTCCCTGGGGTCAGTTTTCGGGCCGGATCGCGTCGATGGTCGCGCCCAGTTGCCCGTCCGCCAGGCGCAGTCGCACATGCGTCTGAGGCGGCGCTTTATGCACACTGTCGATTAGGTGACCCGTGTCATCCGTGATCAGCGCGTAGCCGCGCTGCAATGGCTGGTTGGGGTCCAGTGCCTGCAGGCGCAGACGAAGCTCGTTCAAATGGCGTTGCTGTTGCTCCTGGGCCCGCTGTGACCAGAGCTGGAGGCGGGTTTCGTATTGCCGCAGGCGTTCCTGCTGGCGTTCCAGTAACGCGGTCGGGCTGCGTAGCCGTGTGCTGTAGCTATCCAGCCGCAGCCACGCGTCTTCGAGTCGACGGTTGCTTAACTGTTGCAGGCGCTGTCGGTACTGCGCAATCTGCTGCAGAAGCCGTGATTTATCCGGGGCGATCAGTTCGGCGGCGGCCGTTGGAGTGGGGGCACGCACATCGGCTGCGAGGTCCGCCAGTGTTGTATCGGTTTCGTGACCGATTCCGGCAATGATGGGCAAGGTGCTGGCGGCAATGGCCCGTACCACGTCAGCGTTGTTAAAGCTCCACAGGTCTTCCAGAGAGCCACCACCCCGGCAAAGCAACAGGACATCGGCGCGTCCATCCTGATTGGCTAATTGAATCGCTCGGACGATCTGGGCGCTGGCTCCAGCCCCCTGGACGAGGGTGGGATACAGAATCAACCGGGTATACGGGGCACGGCGTTCGAGGGTGGTCACGACGTCATGGAGTGCTGCCGCTTGCGGGCTGGTGATGATACCAATCGTGCGAGGCAAGGCGGGGATCGGTTTTTTGCGGTCGACGCTGAATAATCCGGCGGCTTCCAGTTCGGCCTTGAGTTGGATGAATCGCTCGTAGAGCGTGCCCAAGCCACCTTTGATCAGTGTTTCGACGGTGAGTTGAAACTCACCGCGAGCTTCATAGAGCGTCACCTGGACCCGGGCACGGACTTTGTCACCCTGACGGGGTTGCCATCCCAGCCGTGCTGCCCGGGTGCGGAAGAGGGCACAGCGTACCTGAGCCCCGGCATCTTTCAGGCTGAAATACATATGACCGGAGCTGGCAACGGTCAGCTGCGCGATTTCGCCTTCGACCCAGAGCGGGGGAAAGCACTGTTCGAGTTGGTTGCGAACCGCGGCATTGAGTGCAGAAACCGATAAAATCGGCGCCTGCTGAGGTGTGTCAGACTTGGTGGTGTCGTCAAAGCTCATGCGGTCACTCATGGTGCGTACTTTACCGTGCTTCGTGAATAATCCGAGCGGCATTCGGCTGCAAATGTCAACAATTTTTCCGGAAAAAAGCTTGACACGGGTCAGATTTCTCCACCGCACTGCAGCGAAGGCATGTCAGACGGCTCTTTGCACAAAGAAAGATGCCTGGAACCCATTGAAAATAGCCTAACTATATGAAAAATAACGAATATATAAAACTAGCCTCTTTTTTGTGCAGCGTAAAGCAATTGCTTGTCCCTGCATGATTTAGACACTTTTATGACAGGCTATCCACAAACTTATCCACCGTTTTTGTGGATAAGCTGCTGGTGTGGCTAAGCTGTTGAAATACCATGCGGGGTCGCTGAAACTTGCTCAAAAATGGGGGGGTGGCTACACTGCTGTTTTAGATTTCCACGGGTTAAAAACGTGTTTGCGATCATTCAAGCGGCTGGCTGGCCGATCTGGCCATTACTGATTGCCTCGGTTGTTGCACTGGCGCTGATTATCGAACGTCTCTATTCCCTCCGAGCCGCAAAGATTTTGCCGCCCGGCCTGCTGCAAAGCGTCCTGGCCACGTTGGCCTCGGGTGGCTATGATGCCACCCGATTGACAGTTTTGGAAGAAAGTTCACCGTTGGGACGTGTGCTGGCTGCCGGTATCCGTAATCAGAACAGCAGCCGGGAAATCATGCGTGAAGCCATCGAAGAATCCGGCCGCATGGTGTATCACCAGCTGGAGCGTTATCTGACGACGCTGGGGACCATTGCCTCGATTGCACCTTTGCTGGGGCTGTTGGGTACCCTGGTCGGCATGATCGACATTTTCGGTGCTCAATCGCCAGCCACCGGTAACCCGCAACAACTGGCCTATGGTATCTCGGTAGCACTCTACAACACCACCTTCGGCCTGCTGATTGCCATCCCCGCGCTCATTTTCTGGCGCCATTTCCGGGCGCTGATCGATAAGTTGGTGGTGGATATGGAGCAGCAGGCCATCAAACTAGTCGAAGTGGTGCACGGTGAGCGCAACTGATCGCCGGAGAACCAGATGAATTTTCGCCGGGGTGCCGGGCGCGATGAGCCCGAAATCAACCTGATTCCCTTTATTGATGTGTTGCTGGTCATCATCATCTTTCTGATGATGTCCACAACCTATAACAAGGTGGCCGGGATCGAGATCGATTTACCGACCGCCAGCACGAGCAATCCGACACCGCCGGATGAAATTACCGTTTCGGTGACTGCCAGCGGGACCGTGGTGGTCGATGGTCAGAGCCTGTCGAAACCGGGAATCGACGCGGTGGCCGTGGCATTAAAGACTGCAGCGGCCAAGCGTGCCTCTGGTAAACCGCCGGTCGTCTCGATTAACGCCGATGCCAAGGCCACGCATCAGAGTGTCATCGATGTGATGCAGGCGGCACATCAGGCAGATCTGACACAGATTTCCTTTACGACCCGTAGTGGTTCATGATACCGAAGCCCGAGATGGTGGAGGCCAGCTGGTACGGCCGTACCCGTCTGGGGGTGGTCTGGCATAGCGTATTGGTGACCTTGTCCTTACTCTATGGGCTCATCATCCGTCTGCGTCGCCAGTGTTATGCGTTCGGATTTCTGAAGGCGACTCGGCTGCCTGTGCCCGTACTGGTGGTTGGTAATCTCATTGTGGGTGGGGCCGGTAAAACGCCGGTCGCCCGTGCGCTGGCGCAACAACTGAAAACACTGGGCTGGCATCCGGGCATTATTAGTCGGGGCTATGGCAGAACCGTGCCCGGTGTGCGAGCCGTTGGTCCGGATGATTTGCCGAGTATGGTGGGCGATGAGCCTTTGCTCTATGCCCAGGATGGCTTTCCGGTGTTTGTTGGCGAACAGCGGGCGGCTGCAGGGCTGGCTTTGCTGGCGGCCAACCCCGGCGTGGACATACTGATTGCCGATGATGGCTTACAACATCTGGCATTAGCGCGTGACTTGGAAGTTGTGGTCTTTGACCAGCGCGGCGCGGGTAATGGCCGGCTGCTCCCGGCTGGTCCCTTACGAGAGCCCTTGAGCCGGTTGAAGGGTGCGCTGGTACGTGGCTTGATCATTCAGGGGCAACCGGCACAGAAGGATTGGCCACGCGTACCCCGGTTTGCCATGAGCCTGGTGCCTGATCAGGTCTATCCATTGAATCAACCGACAGAGCCCCGATCACTGCAGAGCTTCTCGGGTCAGTCGGTGGTCGCGCTGGCCGGGATTGGCCATCCCGAACGTTTTTTTAACATGTTGCGTGCTCAGGGATTGCAGGTTGATGGTCGGGCATTTCCGGATCATCATGCGTTCGGCCCGGCCGATATGCCGGTGACCTCGCTGCCAGTGCTGATGACCGCGAAGGATGCAGTAAAATGCCGTGAATTTGCTGCCGGGCACGACAACTGGTTTGTGGTGGCCGTGAGCGCCAGCTTTTCCCCTGCGTTGCCGATGACCGATTGGTTGGCGGACATCAACGCAGTGCCTGCCATGGAGAATCGTTAAATGGATCCGCGACTGTTAGAAATTCTTGTCTGTCCTGTCTGCAAGGGCAAACTGGCCTTTGATAAAACGGCCCAGGAGCTGACCTGTCAGCCCTGCCAGCTGGCCTACCCGGTGCGTGACGGGATTCCCATCATGATGCAGGATGAAGCTCGCCGCCTCGGGCAGGCTGGCTGATCGGGCAGGGCGGCGGTGAGCTACGTTACTTTTCGCGTGGTCATTCCGGCCCGCCTCAAATCGAGTCGTTTGCCGGATAAGCCCCTGCTGGATCTTGGGGGCAAACCCATGGTGGTGCGCGTCTGCGAGCGGGCGCAACGTTCCGGTGCCGATACCATTGTTGTGGCCACCGATAGCCGTGATGTCCGCGACGCAGTCCGCTCGGCGGGCTTTGATGTCTGCATGACCCGCGAAGATCACCCCAGTGGAACTGATCGGATTGCCGAAGTGTGTGATCACTATGGCTGGGCCGATGAAACGGTGGTCGTCAATGTGCAGGGGGACGAACCGTTCCTGCCGCCGGCGTTGATTGATCAGGCCGCACACCAGCTGGTGGATTCAGGTGCCGATATGGCGACCCTGGCACATGCCATTCATGATGCCGGGGAGTTGTTTAACCCGAACATCTGCAAAGTGGTCATGAAGGCGAATGCCGATGCTCTTTATTTCTCGCGGGCGCCGATTCCTTTTGCGCGTGATGATTTTGCGCCAACCTGGCAGCAGGGCGAGCGGCCGCAGAGTCTGCCCACGCAAGGATACGATTGCTATCGTCACATTGGCTTGTATGCCTATCGTCGTCGTTTTTTACGCGACTATGCCAGTCTGACGCCCAGCCCTCTGGAATCCATCGAGGCGCTGGAGCAGCTACGTGCCCTTTGGCACGGTTACCGGATCAGTGTGGCGGTGACCCAAACCCTGCCGCCGGCCGGTGTGGATACACCGGATGATGCCGTAAGAGCGCAGAAAGCGTTTCAGGAGGATTTCGCTGCGCTGCGCATTGACCCTCAGGCGTAATTACCGTAAGTTTTTTGCAAGGTGGATATTCCACACTCTAATAATTCCATTTCATTAATCGAGGATACCGATGAAACTCATTCTGTTAGGCGCTCCGGGCGCTGGTAAAGGCACCCAGGCCAAATTTATCTGTGAAAAATTCGGTATTCCGCAAATTTCCACCGGCGATATGCTGCGCGCTCAGGTCAAAGCCGGCACCCCGCTGGGCCTGGAAGCCAAAAAGCACATGGACTCGGGTGGTCTGGTGCCGGATGCCGTGATCATCGGTATGGTCAAAGAGCGTCTGAAAGAAGCGGACTGCAAGAACGGATACCTGTTTGATGGTTTCCCGCGCACGATTCCGCAGGCCGAAGCCATGAAGGATGCCGGTGTTCCGCTGGATATCGTTCTGGAAATCGATGTGCCGGATCAAGACATCATCGACCGTATGGCCGGTCGTCGTGTGCACCTGGCATCGGGCCGCACTTATCACATCATCTACAACCCGCCCAAAGTGGCCGGCAAGGATGATGTGACCGGTGAAGATCTCATTCAGCGGGATGACGATAAGGAAGAAACTGTGCGTAAGCGTCTGGACATCTACCACAGCCAGACCAAGCCGCTGGTGACCTTCTACACCACCTGGAAGAACGCCGGTGATGCTGCTGCACCGAAAGTGGCCAAAGTGGCAGGCGTCGGTAGCGTTGATGAAATTACCGCACGTGTACTGGGCGCACTGAACTGATTCGGTCGTTTCCATTGATCGGGCGTCCGGTTGGCTCTGCCAATCTGGCGCCCGATCTGTTTTAATAGGGTATGAAAAACGCGCTGTACTTTCAGTCAGGCGGTGTCACCGCCGTTATCGGCGCCACTGCAGCCGCATTGATCGCGGCACATACCCAACACGCAGAAGGTCGGCTGTATGCCGCCGAGCATGGCCTGGCCGGTCTGATCCATCAACGCCTGTTTGATGCGTCCGCTCTGTCAGAGTCGATGCGTCAGGCCTTGAGTCAGATTCCTGGCGGTGGTCTGGGTTCGGGCCGCGCCTTATTGTCGCCCTATGACGAGAACCCCGAACAATGGGCCCGCGTTCGTGAGGTCTTGGTTGCCCATCAGATCGGAACAATCTACGTGAATGGTGGCAACGGTTCCATGGATACCGCCGCCAAGTTGGTGGAGTTGGGGACGCGCTTTGAGCTGCCCCTCCAGGTCATCGGTCTCCCCAAAACGATTGATAACGATCTGGAAGGCACCGATACCTCGCCAGGTTTTGGATCTGCGTTGAAGTATCTGGCAGCGTCACTGATGGAAGCGGCGCGTGATCATTGCGCCATGGCAACCAAGCCCAGTGTCTTTATTCTGGAGGTGATGGGGCGGCATACCGGGTGGCTCACCGCCTGTGGGGCCGTCGCTCGACTGCCGGCGGCCATGAGTAAGCCGTTAATGCTTTTTCCGGAACGCACGTTTCAGGAAGCGGCTTTTGTTGCCGCCGTACGTCAACGTTTCAAGCAACACCCTGCTTGTGTCTGTGTTGTTTCGGAAGGGATTCGTACGGAGGACGGCGCTTTTTATGCTCAGCAGAATGCGGCGGCTCTTTACGGTCATGAGCAACTGGGAGGCGCTGGCAGTGCTGTGGCGGCACTGCTACGAGATAAGCTCGGCGTCAAAGTCCATGTGGCTGTACCCGATTACATGCAGCGTGCCGCCCGGCACGTGGCCAGTGCCACCGACATCGCCCAGGCAGAGGCCGTTGCACAACATGCCGTGCAGCTAGTCCAGCAGGGGCAGAGTGGATTGATGGTGAATATTGTGCGCGATGCAGAGACACCGTATGCCTGGCATTGTGCTTCGGTGCCGCTCACTGAAATCGCGAATCGGGAACGGGCTTTCCCGCTGGCCTGGATTGATGACACGGGATTTGGGGTCACCGATGAGGCGTTACAGTATTTGCGCCCCCTGATTCAGGGCGAAGCCCCTGTGCTTTGGCGTGACGGTCTCCCGGACTATCCGTGGGTTGAATGGCCTCTGATCCAGTAGTTATAAGTAAAGAAGATTTAATTCGTTCACACCGTCGGGTGTTGTACTGCAACATGGCGCCATCAAATCACTTCGATGGAGCACATCATGGCAGTTACCCGCAGAAAACTTCTTACGGCTGTCCTCGGCCTCAGCCTAGCTGTTACGAGCTTTGGCGCCAAGGCAGATACAGCACTTCTTAACGTGTCCTATGACCCGACACGTGAGCTCTACAAAGACTTTAACGCTGTTTTTGCCAATCACTGGAAAAAAGAAACCGGTGAAGTGCTGAATATCCGTGCATCACATGGCGGCTCTGGGAAACAAGCCCGAGCCGTGATTGATGGGCTGGATGCCGATGTGGTCACCCTGGCGCTGGCCTACGATGTGGATGCCATTGCACAGAAGGGTTTGATTGCCCCGAACTGGATCAAGCGTCTGCCGGATAACTCGGCACCCTATACGTCAACGATTGTCTTCCTGGTCCGTAAGGGTAACCCCAAGGGGATTAAAGACTGGAACGATCTTGCCAAACCGGGTGTCGAAGTCGTGACACCAAACCCGAAAACATCGGGTGGGGCACGTTGGAATTTCCTGGCGGCCTGGGGATATGCGCTGAAGCAGCCTAATGGTAATGATCAGAAGGCACGTGAATTGGTCACCAATATCTACAAGAACGTGAAAGTTCTGGATTCCGGTGCCCGAGGTTCGCTGACCACATTCACCGAGCGTGGTATCGGCGACGTTCTGATTTCCTGGGAAAACGAAGCCTATTTGTCGATCAAGGAACTGGGGCCGGATAAGTTCGATATCGTCACGCCATCGCTATCGATTCTGGCAGAGCCTTCTGTTGCAGTTGTCGACAAGGTTGTTGATAAGAAGGGCACACGTAAGGTTGCTACAGCCTATCTGGAATATCTCTATACCCCGATCAGTCAGGAAATTGCTGCTCGTCACTATTACCGACCGCGCAACAAAGAAATAGCAGCTAAATATAGTCACTACTGTCCGCTAGATTGAATGATTAACACGCCCGAGCTCAAGCCAGGCAAAGGATTGCCGGAGATTTTCGATTCCGGCGATTTGATTTTGACCTTGCCGTATCGTCAATCCATCTCATGGATGA
>NZ_JBIJFP010000027.1:0-12838 GCF_057744235.1 Fluviibacter sp.
CCGGTACGCACCCCATAAGCAGCGCCGAACTTGGCCATCCACACAAACATAATGATGCAGAGCTCCTGCGCCCACGCCATACTGAATGACAGCAGCCAGTCCTGCAGACCGGGAATGTCCAGCCCGGTCAGATAACGGTGGACCACTGCCGCAAAAATAATGAGGGTTGCACCACCAATCAGTAGGGTGATCAACCACTCTTCAAGCCGGTCAAGAAATTTCATAATAATCTCCGGAGCAACCGCCCTGTAAAGCCAGGGCGGTTGTGGTCTACAAGGGTGAGTCCCTTACTTCTTCTTGGCAGCAGCCTTGCTCGGGGCGGCCAGGTCTGCGTAGACCTGCTGCAGCAGTTCTGGCCCGATACGCGGTGCCATTTCCTTATGCACCGGCAGCAGTGCTTTCTTGAAGGCTTCACGCTCGGCCGGCGTCAGGTTGTAAACCGCTGTTTTGCCCGACTTCTTGACCTTTTCCAGATCCTGGTCGTTCTGATGCTTGGCAATGCGGTTAGCAAAGGCGGTCGAATCGTTCATTGCCTTTTCAAGCTGCTCACGCACATCCGGAGCCAGACCGTCCCAGAACTTCTTGTTGACGATCACGGCATAACCCAGATATCCATGTTCGGTCATTGCCAGGTGTTTCTGAACTTCATACATCTTCTGGGTGTAGAGGTTGGAGATCGGGTTTTCTGTACCGTCCACAACGCCCGTTTGCAGCGCTTGATAGACTTCGGAGAACGGTAGGACTTGCGGCAACGAACCTAATGCACGCATCTGGGCTTCCAGAACCTTGGAAGACTGGATACGCATCTTCTTGCCCTTCAGATCAGACGGCTGTTTGATCGGCGTGTTCGCCGAGAAGGACTTGAAACCATTGTCCCAGTAGGCCAGACCGCGAATACCCTTGGGCTCCAGCTTGGCCAGAATCGATCTTCCAATCGGACCTTCAGTGATTTTGTGCAGCTGATCATAGTTGTCGAAAATGTACGGCAAATCGAACATTTCGAATTCCTTGACACCCAGCGGTCCGAACTTGGCCAGTGACGGAGCCAGCATCTGCACAGCACCCAGCTGCAGGGCTTCCATTTCTTCCTTGTCCTTGTAGAGCGTGCTATTGGAGTAGACCTCCACCTTCACCTTACCCTTCGTGTATTCCTCAGCCTTCTTCTTGAAGTACTCCGCCGCCATCCCCTTGGGGGTATCGTTGGCGACTACATGGCTGAACTTGATGACGATCGGCTGCTGAGCCATCGCCCAAGTCGAACAGGCAGCCAGCAGGGAGACTGCCAGCAGTTTCATCTTTTTCATTCCGATGCTCCTTTGGTTGGTGATGCGCTTTTATGATCAATGCAGCGGTCTCAGTGCTGTCATTGCTCCTTATTTAGCAACAGCCATGCCAACTTCAAAACACCACTTTAAAAAACACAACCCTATGTTTTTATTATGTTTTATAGCAAAGGGCGTTATGCGGCGCCCGTGCCGCCATCCGATCATTCGGAATCGCGCCCATTCTTTTCTGATTTTCCGGAAATGAACGACTTAAAGACAGATCGGTTGCGCTACTTGCCACATCACATCGTTCTCAGCCAGACCATCCATAACATCCCCCCCCTCTGCCCAACCAAGACCAGCCACCCAGATCAGTGATGCGTCTAACCACAGACCGGGTAAGCGAGGGCGCACCCAGGGTGGTACACCGCGCTCACGCAGAAGCTCGCCCAATGCCCCACGACAACGCGCCCGGGGATGAAAACGGTGACCCTGTCCTATGGCGGCGACGCGCACGCTGGAAGGCGCACACGTCGCATCGCAGACTAAAACACCATCCGGCCAGGCCTGTTGGCCGGACTGCAGCAGCTGCGCGGCGGGTAGCTTCGCATTCATCGCGGGATCCAACCAGATCCGGTCACGCCAGATATGGAGGCCTACCTCGCCCATGCGCACAAAGGTTTCACTTTCCGGCCGGGCAACCATCAACTGATTGACCAGGGTTTCTAAGCGCACGGCGGCCGGAATCTGCAAGGCGGCCTGGGCCAGCTTCACCCGCAACACATTTTTTACCGCAGCAGGCGGCAAGCGCTGTAATTGCCGGACCGACAAATGCCCGGCTTCATTGCGACACGACAACGCATCCTGCTCAGCCAGACGATCCAGCAACCCAGACTGCTCCTGCATCAACGCGGCCGTGCGTGCCAGCACCCGGACGATACCGGGAAACTGTTCGCAAACAGCCGGCAGCACTCGATGACGGATGTAGTTTCTACGAAAGCGGAGATCCCGGTTGCTCTCATCTTCGATCCATTGCAGCCGATGGGCATTGGCCCAGACTAGGAGATCGGCTCTCGGGATGTCAATGAACGGTCGTAACAGATGCTTGCGCCCTAAATGACGCTGATCCGGTGCGCCGGCCAAGCCCTGCACACCAGCACCTCGAAACAGATTGAGCAGCAGGGTTTCCGCCCGGTCGTTCTGATGATGAGCCAGACAGAGGATGTCTCCGTCAACCGCCTGGAATGCGGCATAACGGGCATCGCGGGCTGTGCGTTCGACGCCCTGACCTGTCGTATCCGCGAGCGTCACGCGCACCACGTGACAATGAACACTCAGAGGCGTACAAATCGACTGACAGAATGACGCCCACTGGTCGGCATTAGGCGAGAGTCCATGGTGGACATGGATCGCGGACAACTCGAAAGCGCACGCCTGGCGCAACTGGGCTAGGGCATGTAGCAGCACCACCGAGTCCATGCCACCGGATAAGGCGACAACAACCCGCGAGCTGCCATCGGCGCTGACACCGGTTAATGCACGGCGCAACGATAATAGAATGAGGTCAGCGCCGGCTGTCACCGCGTCACCGGCCTTCGCTCCGTCAGGCAGCGACGGTGTCGTATGCCCCGTAAGCCATCAGGCGATCAATACGACGACGCACGAGGGCATCATGATCCAGACCGTTGACCCTTGCCAAGGCGCTTTCCAGGGCTTGCTTCAGATTCTTGGCCATGCCGACCACATCACGGTGGGCACCACCCGGGGTCTCTTCAACGACTTGATCAATGAGCCCCAGGGATTTCAAACGGCCGGCGGTAATCCCCATGATTTCTGCAGCTTCCGAGGCTTTTTCTGCACTCTTCCACAGAATCGTGGCACAACCCTCCGGCGAAATCACCGAATAGGTCGAATGTTGCAGCATGAGCACTTCATCACCCACGGCAATTGCCAGCGCACCTCCCGAACCGCCTTCACCAATCACCGTAACGATGATCGGCGTTTTGAGTTCCGCCATGACCAGCAGGTTACGGCCAATGGCTTCGGACTGGCCCCGCTCTTCGGCACCAATACCGGGGTATGCGCCCGGTGTGTCAACGAAAGTGAACACGGGCAAGCCGAACTTTTCTGCCAGCTTCATCAAGCGCAGGGCCTTACGATAGCCCTCCGGCCGCGGCATCCCAAAATTTCGATAAATCTTCTCTTTGGTGTCACGACCCTTCTGGTGGCCAATCACCACGCAGGGTTCGCCGTTGAAACGGGCCAAACCGCCCACGATGGCAGTGTCGTCGGCAAATGCCCGATCTCCATGCAGCTCATGAAAATCGGTAAAAGCATTCTGGATATAGTCGAGCGTATAGGGGCGCTGCGGATGGCGAGCCACCTGGGCGCTTTGCCAAGGCGTCAGCTTGGCATAAATCTCGTTGGAAAGTACACGTCCCTTTTCGGCAAGGCGCTCGACCTCTTCCGAAATATCAACGCCGGACTCTTCCTGCATGACACGAAGCTCATCAATCTTGGCTTCCAGTTCGGCAATAGGCTGCTCGAAGTCGAGAAAGGTAGTTTTCATCGGCGGTGATTCCTAAATCTTTAGTTGATCGCTATTTTAGCAGAGGGCGGCCATACCCGAGGAGGTGGAACCGGTTAGCCCTGCCCATCTGCCACAAAGGGGTTGTCCATCCGCTCATCCCCAAAAGTCGACATGGGGCCATGGCCCGGAATGAAGCGTACATCATCGCCGAGCGGGAAAAGCTTGTCACGAATCGAACGAATGAGCTGTTGGTGATTCCCTTTGGGGAAATCCGTCCGTCCGATGGACTGCTGGAACAGAACATCGCCAACCATCGCCAGACGAGAGGGCGCATGGTGAAAGCAAACGTGGCCGGGGGTATGACCGGGGCAGTGAATCACATCGAGGGTTTCACCACCGACCGTGACGGTATCGCCGTCATGGAGCCACCGATCCGGCTCAAACGCCTCTGCATGTGGAAAACCAAACTGTTTTGATTGGTGCGGCATGCCCTGAATCCAGAACGCATCTTCTTCCTGCGGCCCTTCAATCGGCACGGATCGACGTTTGGCGAGTTCTGCAGCAGCTCCTGCATGATCGATATGGCCGTGGGTAATCAGAATCTTTTCCAGAACGATGCCCCGGCGGTCCAGCTCGGCCTCAATACGTTCGATATCGCCACCGGGATCCACCACGGCGCCTTTGTGGTTCTCGGGAGACCAGATCAGTGTGCAATTCTGTGCGAAGGCCGTAACGGGCAAAACAGCAAACTCGAGTTGTGACATCGTCGATCATCCGGGGTTCGTGGCAAAATACGTTGTTGCCACCATTTTGCCATGCTGTAACCGTTATGGTGCGCCACCTACTCTGACTTTAGGATGACACATGCCATTGAGCACGCTACCCGACATTGATTCGCCTTTTGCCTGGGCTGCCCTATTTATTTTTGTGACTGCAGCGCTGGGCGGCGATTTCATGGCTTTACGCCAGCAAGGTAATCGGGTCATGGGCTTTAAAGATGCATTACGCTGGTCTCTGGCATGGATTGCGCTGGCCCTGGTGTTCTGTGCAGGTCTCTGGTTTGCTCTGGACCTTTCGGATGGTCGGGCCATGGCCAATGTGAAAGCCGGCGAATTTCTGACGGGCTATCTAATCGAGAAATCTCTGTCGGTAGATAACCTGTTTGTTTTCCTGATGCTCTTCAACACGTTCAAGGTACCTTTGCCACAGCAGAAAAAAGCGCTCATGGTCGGCATTATTGCTGCGATCGTGCTGCGTATTGTGCTGATCCTGGTTGGTGCCTGGCTGATCCACCATTTCAGTTGGGTCATGTATCTGTTTGGAATTTTCCTGCTCTACACGGGCGTTAAGATGGTCATCGCGGATGAGGCAGAGCCCGACCTGCAAAACAACGGTCTGCTGAGGTGGATGAATAAGCATCTGACCATCACCCACGAGTACCACGGTAGCGCTCTCAGCTTTATCAAGGACGGCGCCAGAGTCTTTACGCCGCTCTTTGCGGTGGTGGCCTTAATCGGAGTGACCGATGTGATGTTTGCCGTGGATTCGATTCCGGCCATTTTTGCCGTCACCACGGATCCTTACATCGTGATGAGTTCGAATATTTTTGCCGTGCTCGGTCTACGCGCACTCTATTTCATGCTGGCCGGCATGGCAGAGCGCTTCCACCTGCTGAAATTCGGCCTGGCAGCCATTCTGGTATTCATTGGCACGAAGATGCTGATGGTGGATTTCTACCACATCCCGGTAGGCGCATCCCTGACTATCGTGCTGGCCTTCCTGCTGGTGACGATGGTGGCCAGTCTGTACATCAAGCCCAAACACCCGGGCCAGCACTAAGCCTTACTCAACCAGCGAGGCGATGGCAGAGGCCATCGCCGACTGTACTTCAGGCAGTTCGCCTAACGGTGGCAGCAAGCGGATATTGGTGTCAGGATAGCGCAATGCAAGGTCACGGAGCATCTCCGGCAACTCCTTGCGCAAATGGCCGCCCTGGGCAATGAAGAATGGCAGGATGTCGACGCTGATGGATGTCGAGGACTCGCTGATGATTTGAGAGACCAGATCCGTCAAGTTTGGCGTGAGAAATTCAAGGAATGCCACACGCACCGTTCGGTCGGTGAATTGCTGACGCAGCAGGGTCGCTACCGCTTCAACGGGCCTGGCCCATTCTGGATCCCGCGCACCATGCGCAAAAAGAATGAGTGCCGTCCGTGACATCACACATGGAGCCTATTTAATACGCTGCAGATGCGGACGGCCGGGTTTCTGTGCCGAAGTCGTGGACTGTTTGGCCGCTGGGCTATCTGAAGAGGTCTCAACGGCGGTTAGTGTCGGCTGCTCTGTCAGCCCGGAGGCTTCAACTGTCTCAATCATGGCCGGTGGTTCATATTCGAACTCCATGCCTGCGCCGTTTTCCCGTGCATAAATGCCAATGACAGCAGTGATCGGAAAAATCAACTCACGCGGCACACCACCAAAACGCGCATTCATGGTGACCCACTCATTTCCGATATCCAGGTGACCTGTTGCGGCCGGACTCAGATTGAGCGTAATCGTGCCTTCCCGTACAAAATCCATAGGTACCTGGCATTGCTCATCCACAAACAATGTCAAATAGGGCGTAAAGCCGGCATCACAACACCAGCTCCACAAGGCACGAACAAGATACGGTTTAGTGGAGAGCACGATCAGATTTTACTTGCGCATGATCTTTTCTTGCGGCGTCATCGAGTCGATGAAGCCCTGACGGCTGAAAATACGCTCGGCGTATTTGAACAGCGGTGCCGCGGTCTTGGGTAACGTGATCTCGTAGTGATCCAGACGCCAGAGCAACGGGGCAATCGCGACATCCAGCATAGAGAAATCATCACCCAGCAGATGCTTCTGCTTGTTAAAGATGGGGGCGATTTCAATCAGACGATCACGGATCTCGCTGCGGGCTTTATCCGCCGTTTTGAGATTACGCTCGATCGGTTCGATGAACGAAAAAATCTCGCGTTCCATGCCATTCAGTAGTTGGCGGGCCTGGGCACGCTGAACCGGATCTGGCGGCATCAGCTGCGGGTGCGGGAAGCGCTCGTCGATGTATTCGTTGATGATGTTCGGTTCATAGAGAATCAGATCACGTTCTACGAGTACCGGCACGCGGTTGTGCGGATTCATGACGGCCAGATCTTCCGGCTTGTTCATCAGATCAATATCATGGATCTCGAAGTCCATCCCCTTTTCGAACAGCACAATCCGGCAGCGGTGGCTGAAGGGACAAACGGTTCCCGAGTACAAATGCATCATGATCAAGGCCCTCTAAAAAAAGATCGGGATCGATAATCGACCCCGACCCTATGGCGTTTGGACGCCAGTTTGTTACTTAGTGAATGTCTTTCCAGTAGTTCTTTTTGAGCGCATAGGCCGAAACGAACAGGACCGCCAGGAAGATCAAAACACCAAAACCGATAGACTTGCGTGTGCCAGCACCCGGCTCACCCATCCACGTAATGAACGCGGTCAGATCGGCAACCTGCTTGTCGAACTGTTCCGGCGTCAACTTACCCGGTTCTGCCAGAACCAGTTTCTTGTGCTCGACGCCCTTGTCATCCTTGGAGACTTCCAGAACCTGGACGCCCTGCAGTTCCCACAGCACGTTCGGCATGCCGACGTTCGGGAAAACCACATTGTTCCAACCCGTCGGACGCAGGTCATCCTTGTAGAAGCTACGCAGGTAGGTGTAGATCCAGTCCGATCCTGTGCCGTGTGCTGAAGACATGGCACGCGCTTCCAGCGTCAGATCCGGCGGTGCGGCGCCAAACCACTTCTTGGCTTCGCTCGGACGCATGGCGATCTTCATGGTGTCACCGATTTTGTCACCGGTGAACATCAGGTTATCTTTGATCTGCTGCTCACTCAACCCCAGGTCCAGCAACTTTTCGTAGCGGATGAATGAAGCACCATGACAGCTCTGGCAGTAATTGACGAACATCTTGGCACCGTTCTGCAGGGCAGCATTGTCACCCTGCAGGTTCGGAGCCTTATCTAGATGAACGGCATCGCCGCTGGCGAAAGCCAGCGCGGGAACCATCAGTACTGCAGCAATAAGATTCTTGATTTTCATGATTGCTTTTCCCGTTAGCCTTTCACACGCTCAGGCGGCATGGTGTATTTATCGATCTTCGTATACCAGGGCATTGCCAGGAAGAAGCCGAAGTAAATGACGGTACACACCTGAGATACCTTTTCACCCCAGTAGGAAGGCGCTTGCGTGCCGAGGTAGCCGAGGATGAAGAACGCAATCAGGAACAGGGTCAGCGCGGTCTTGAAGATCGGGCCGCGGTAGCGGATCGACTTCACCGGGCTACGATCCAGCCACGGCAGGAAGGCAATGATCACGACTGAGGCCCCCATGCCGACCACACCCCAGAACTTGGCATCAATGCCGAGGATCGGCCAAACAATCGCACGGAGCACCGAGTAGAACGGCGTAAAGTACCAGACCGGCGCGATGTGCGGGGGAGTCTTCAGCGGATCCGCCTGGAAGAAGTTGTTGTATTCCAGGAAGTAACCGCCGCCTTCTGGTGCGAAGAAAACCACGATACAGAAGACGAACAGGAAGACAACCACACCGACGATGTCCTTGACTGTGTAGTAAGGGTGGAACGGAATGCCGTCGAGCGGATGACCGTTGCTATCAAGTTTTTCCTTGATCTCGATACCATCCGGGTTATTTGAACCCACTTCGTGCAGCGCTACCAGGTGTGCAGCAACCAGGCCGATCAGGATCAGCGGTACAGCGATCACGTGCAGCGAGAAGAAACGGTTCAGGGTGGCATCACCGACAACGAAGTCACCTCGGATCAGGGTCGACAGATCCGGGCCAATGACGGGGATCGCACCGAACAGGTTAATAATGACCTGGGCACCCCAGTACGACATCTGGCCCCACGGCAGCAGATAACCCATGAAGGCTTCGGCCATCAGGCACAGGAAAATCAGCGTACCGAACACCCACAGCAGCTCGCGCGGCTTGCGGTACGAACCGTAGAGCAGACCACGGAACATATGTAGGTACACAACGACAAAGAATGCCGATGCGCCTGTCGAGTGCAGGTAGCGGATGAGCCAGCCACCCGGAACATCACGCATGATGTATTCCACACTGGCGAAGGCAATCGGAATACCGCTTTCGTTCAGGTTGGCATCCGGCTTGTAGTTCATGACCAGGAAAATCCCGGTCAGGATCTGGATCACCAGCACGAGCAGGGCCAGCGATCCGAAGAAATACCAGAAGTTGAAATTCTTCGGTGCGTAGTACTCGGTCAGGTGACCCTTGATGGTCGATGTCAGCGGAAAACGGGCATCAATCCACTCAAGAACATTGCCGCCCACACTACCGTCGGACTTGTACTTTTCGAAATGCTTGTTGCTGGCCATCATCAGGCTCCTTTGCTTTCGCCGATGACCAGGCGGGTATCGCTCAGATAGGCGTGCGGCGGAATTTCGAGGTTGGTCGGCGCCGGTTTGTCCTTAAAGACACGGCCAGCCAGGTCAAAGGTCGAACCGTGGCACGGGCAGAGGAAACCGCCCAGCCAATCGCCCGGCATACCTTGCGAGGCGCCTTCGGCAAACTTCGACGATGGAGAACAGCCTAGGTGCGTACAGATACCAATCGCAATCCAGATGTTGTCCTTGATCGAACGATGTTCGTTCTTACAATACGCAGGCTGTTGGTCTTTTTCCGAATTCGGATCAGCAACAGCGTCGTTCAGCTTAGGTAACGTACCGAGCATCTCGGGTGTGCGATTCAGGATCCATACCGGCTTGCCTCGCCATTCCACCACCATCATCTGGCCGGGTTCCAGCTTGCTGATATCGGCCTCGACCGGTGCACCCGCTGCACGAGCTCGTGCAGATGGCAGCATGCTGCTGACAAAAGGCACCAGCGCGGCAACCGCGCCCACACCCCCAATCGCCGCTGTGGTTACGAGTAACCGGCGACGGCTGGGATCTACTTTCTGCTCAATGCTCATGGATATGTCCCCAGAGTGTTCAGACTTCAGACTTAATTAATTTTTAAGATTATACGCAAAGACTGTTCAGGATTCCAGCCGTCGGCGCTCTCTTAACGCTTGGGCCAGTGTACCGCTGTCAACAAACTCAAGTTCCCCGCCGACCGGCACCCCTCGAGCGATCCGAGAAACCTTGAGCCCCTGCTTTTTGAGTAATTCGCTGACAAAATGCGCTGTTGCCTCGCCTTCGTTGGTGAAATTGGTCGCCAGGATGACTTCCTGCACGACGCCATCTCCAGCGCGGGCCACCAGCTGGTCCAACCGCAAATTACGCGGCCCAAGACCGTCCAATGGGGAAATACGGCCCATCAGCACGTAATACAAGCCGTTATAGGACTGGGTTTGTTCGATCATATTCAGATCGACGGGTGTTTCAACCACACAAAGTACGGACGCATCACGCCGGTCTGACTGGCAGCGTTCGCAGACTGGCGTTTCCGTGTAGGTGTTACACCGCTCGCAATGCCGTATTCGGTTGATGGCCGAATCAAGGGCAAACCCAAGTCGTGCAGCCCCCTCGCGGTCATGCTGCAGGAGGTGATACGCCATGCGTTGCGCCGATTTTGGCCCAACGCCCGGCAGACAGCGCAGCGCCTCGATGAGGCTTTCGAGGGTTGCCGACACGTATCAGAAAGGCAGTTTGAAGCCAGGCGGCAGGTTCAGGCCAGCCGTAAAGCCGGACATTTTAGCCTGCGAGGTTTCTTCGACACGGCGAACAGCATCGTTCACGGCGGCGGCCAACAGATCTTCCAGCATTTCTCGATCATCCATGGCCGCCGGATCGATGGCAATGCGACGTACCACATGCGCACAGGTCATGGTCACTTTGACCAGACCAGAGCCGGCCTGACCATCGACCTCGACATCGGCCAGTTCTTCCTGAGCCTTCTTCATCCGATCCTGCATCTGTTGGGCCTGCTTCATCAGACCACCAATCCCTGCCATGCCACCCATACCACGCATACTCACACTCCTTGTTCGGTTAAAGAGGATCAACCCGCCACGGGACGAATCGATCCATCAATCAACTTTGCATCAAAAATATCAATCATTTCCTGCACCAGCGGGTCGCTCTCGATCGCTGCCACGGCATGATTCTGCCGCTCTTCTGCTGCTTCCTTTTTCAGCACGGCCGCCGTCACACCCACCTGATCGACCACATCAAACCGGAGGCGCACCGTACTATCCAGCACCTCACCCAGCATTTGCTGCATGCGCTGTTCAGAAGCCGGCATCAGCAGCTGACGATGCGTGGCCGGCAAATTCAACACGAGCAGACCATCACCAAAGGATTGAAAAGCGCTATGTTGCGCCAATTCACGGGCCATACCCTTCAGCCCGAGCTTGTCCACCACAGTCGGCCAGGAGGCCGCATCCAGCACCACCTTCGCGGACGTAACAGGCGCTGGCGCAACGACCGACGATTCCGTAACTAACGCCTCGGCGTCAATAGCCGCAGAGACGGACGCGGAACTCGGGCGCACATCTCCGGAATTGACCGCACCGGCATTATTCGAACTTGATACGCCCGGATGCACCGCCAACAGCCTCAGCATGGCCATCATAAAACCATGCGCGGGGTCCGGTGCCAGGCGCAAGTCGGCACGTGCCTTAGTGCTGATCTGATAGATTAGCTGTACAAATTGCGGCGAACACTGAGCGGCCAACTGGCCGAGCCGCGTGGCATCATCCATAGCCAACGAAGAAAACTCCTGCGCACCTTCAGGGGCATCAAACTGGACAAGCTGTAAGCCCACAGCCAACCGAGCAAGATCATCCAGGGCAGATTCGAAAGATTGAGAGGCTGCGGCCATTTGCTGGCAGATCGTGCGGAGTGTGGCAACATCACCAGCAATCAATGCGGTCAATACATCCAACATTCTTGACATATTGGACGTACCAAGCATCTGCGATACCTGCACGAGATCCACGCTACCCGCGCCATGGGCAATGGCCTGATCAAGTAAGGACAAAGCATCACGAACGCTACCACTTGCGGCTCGGGCGATCAGATCCAGCGCCTTGGGGTCTGCCTGCAGGGCCTCACCAGTCAGCACATGGCTCAAATGTGACGCTAGCAGCTGCGGTGACAATTGACGCAGATTGAACTGCAGACAACGAGAAAGCACCGTGACCAGAATCTTCTGAGGATCTGTCGTCGCGAGAATAAATTTGACATGTGCAGGCGGCTCCTCCAGCGTCTTGAGCATGGCATTAAATGCATGCGCCGTCAGCTGATGGACTTCGTCAATCATGTAGACTTTATAACGGCCGACACTCGGAAGAAAGGTGGCCTGCTCGAGCAACTGCACCATCTCGTCAACACCGCGATTCGATGCGGCATCCATTTCGATATAGTCAACAAAACGGCCAGCATCGATTTGCTGGCAAGCGGAACAAACCCCACACGGGGTTGATGAGACGCCCTGTTCGCAGTTCAGGGCTTTAGCGAGAATCCGTGCAATCGTTGTTTTACCAACGCCACGCGTACCTGTCAGCAGGTAGGCATGGTGCAAGCGATTGGCGTCGAGTGCGTGGGTTAACGCACGGACTACAGAATCCTGGCCAACCAAGGACTCAAACGATTTCGGGCGCCACTTGCGCGCGAGGACCTGGTAGCTCATGGTGGATTCTTAGAAAGAGGGAGGTGGCGAGCCTAACCCCCGGCACTTGCGTGAGTCGCCTGGGCTGCTTCCTTCCGGACCTGACCCGGTCAACGACCGAACAATGCGAGGAGACCCGCCACGCGAAATTCTACCAGCCCCAATGGGCGATTCGGAAGCACCCTATAAAAAATTCATGATTCCGATCGAATGAATTCTCAAAAGAACACACGTCGTCATTGAGAACTTCAAAAGTAAAAACCCCATCCCTCTAAAGTGGAGGGATGGGGTTTTTAGAATGGGGTGCCTGGCGGTGACCTACTTTCGCGAGCGAAGTGCTCACTATCATTGGCGCTCACTCGTTTCACGGTCCTGTTC
>NZ_JBIJFP010000028.1:0-10601 GCF_057744235.1 Fluviibacter sp.
CCGGAGTTCCTGACACTGCCGTTGTACGAAGCCATGGCCTAACCGCCCACGCTTCTGACCAAGACGGCACCTGCGGGTGCCGTCTGCATTTGAGGATTTGCATCATGATTGCCGCACTGACCTGGTTACTGCTCTATCAACTTGCTGGTGAAGTCTTCGCGCGCCTGCTGTCTCTACCCGTGCCCGGCCCGGTCATCGGCATGGCATTACTCTTTGGCACACTGGTCGTGCGAGGTCGTTCCGGGCGCGCTATCCCTCAATCCCTGCAACAAACGGCTCATGTCCTGCTGCAGCATTTGTCGTTACTGTTTGTGCCTGCTGGCACCGGTGTCATGCTGTACCTACAACTGATTGCCGCCGAATGGCTCCCCATTGCCACCGCCCTCATCGTCAGTACCCTAGGTGGCCTAGCGGTAACGGCACTGATTCTAAATAGCCTGTTGCGCCAGCCTGCAGTGCCCACAGGAGATCACCATGCCTGAACGCCTGAATCAGACCTGGGTCTATCTCTCGGCGTCGCCGCTCTTCTGGCTGACGATGACGCTGGTCGCCTACCAACTTGCCTTCCGGATCTATCAACGCTGCGGTCAGCGGCCTCTGGCCAACCCCGTGTTGTTGGCCATCCTGGTGCTGGTAAGTCTGTTGACCGTAACAGAGACCCCCTACGACCGCTATTTTGAAGGCGCGCAGTTTGTCCATTTTTTACTGGGTCCAGCCACCGTCGCACTGGCGATTCCCCTCTACGGACAGTTCAAACGTTTAACCCGCATAATCGGTCCACTCGTCCTGGCCTTACTGGGTGGTTCTCTGACCGCAATGCTGAGCGCGGTTTTAGTTGGTCACTGGTTTGGTGGCAGTCTACCAACCTTACTATCGCTGGCCCCCAAATCGGTGACGACACCGATCGCCATGGGCATTGCCGAACAGATTGGTGGCCTGCCCTCGCTGGCTGCCGTGATGGTCATTGCGACCGGCATTCTCGGTGCGATGGCCGCACAAATGCTCTATCGTTGGCTAGGTATCCGTGATGATGCGGTAGCCGGTTTCTCAATGGGTGTTGCTGCGCACGGCATTGGCACAGCCCGTGCTTTTCAACTGAGCGAGACAATGGGCGCCTTTGCCGCACTGGGCATGGGACTCAACGGTCTGCTGACCGCGTTAGCCTTACCCGGACTGATGAGCTGGATCAAGCCCTGGTTGCAATAACGGGGACTTGATCGACTTTCAGGCAGGCACCAGCTCGCATCGAACGCGATCCGGCCAGTTCATGGCGGCCGTTTGCCAGCGCTGCGCCCAGGCACTGGGTCCGAAGAGCCGCACCTGATGTACGCCATGATCCTGGATCAGCACACGTACCACCGCATCGTCAGCGTAAACGACATTGAATACACCATCCGGCAGTCCGCACTGACCACACAACTCAGCCAACGCCAACGCACAAGACGGCGCATTGGCTTCGGGGATCAGGGTAACGGCTCGACCTTGCAACACCACCGGTAGCACCAGTTTGAGCGCGGCAGTAACGGGCAGACCAGCACCCGCCAGCGCCAATACAGATGACTCATGATCGACGGCATCGGCGTTCAACGGTGCCTGAGCCAGTTGTTGCACAAACTCGATGGCATGCGCCACATCCGCTTTACCGGCCTCCAGATGCGTCTGGCTTTCAACCGCGCTCAAGCCGGCGAAATGACCCTCCAGCTCTTCGAGCGCCTGAGACAACGCAGCCAGAAACTGACTCGCCGCGGCCAGCGGCAAGCCCGTCGCATGGTGCGCAGCACTCAGCGCCGATGCTGCCAACTCGGCATCGACCATGGGAACGCGCCGGATCAGGCGCTGCGTTGCCGACTCACGAATTTCGTGAAAGCGAAGTGGCATCGCCAGCATGGGGCGACCATTAATCCATAGCGGAATGGCAAGGGCTTCACGGGGCGGGATGGTGCAACAACCGGACATAATATTTTCCAACAGATATGCGGCGCAATGACACGCATTTTTCAACATACGCCCATGTTCCACATAGTAAAATGTTGGAGGGCAAATTCTGATGCCCCCTATTCTATCTGTTCCCGACGCCCATCACCGCCTCTTTATGTCTGACGCCAGCACAACCTCTCGACCGCCCGCAAGCAACTCCGGCGTTCAGGTCTTTGAACGGGCCAATCTGCTACTCGCCATTCTGGCGTCGCAAAGTGCACCGGTGACGCTGAAGACGCTGGCTGCTCAAACAGGCTTGAACATTTCCACCGTTCATCGCATTCTCGGTGCCCTGACCTTGATCGGGCTGGTGGAGCATCAGCCCGGCGGGCTTTACCGCTTGGGCCTACGCTGGCTGGAGTATGGCAATCTGGTTCGGGAACGCCTGCAGATTCGGGAGGTTGCTCGCCCGTTTATCGAACAGCTTCATGACATGATTGGTGAACCGGTCAATCTGGCGATCCGGGATGGCGACGATATTATTTATCTGGATCGCGCCGCCGCTAATGCCGCACGTGTGCGCGTGTTCTACCGGGTCGGATCGCGTGCCCCGTTGCACCTGACATCATTGGGCAAGCTCTTTCTGGCCGAGGATTCAGTCAGCGACGTCGCCGCTTATGCCCAACGTACGGGATTGCCTGGCAATACCGAACACTCGCTCACCAGCCTGACTGCGCTGAACAAAGCACTTGCGATTGTAAGGGATGCGGGGATCGCTTTTGACAACGAAGAGGCCGAACTCGGTCTGCGTTGTGTGGCAGCGCCGGTCAGAGATGACCGCGGCGCACTGGTTGGGGCCATTTCCGTATCATCACCCACCGAGCGGTTTGGCGAACACGAAACGACCTGGGCACCAGCCCTCAGAGCCTGTGCCGATGACGTCTCCCGGGCACTGGGTGCCCGCTTCTAACGAGCTGCTATCAGCTTTGCTGGGCTTCAGCCCATTTCTTCAGGCGGTTGGCATCACCTACACGGGTCATCGAACCTTCCGAGTCGAGCAGCACAAAGACCATCGGACGGTTATTGACCTTGGCCTGCATGACCAGACACTTGCCGGCCTCGCGAATAAAGCCGGTTTTCGTCACACCGATATCCCAGCTGTCGGAACGGACCAACGGGTTGGTGTTGCGGTACTCCTGGATACGCCCACGCACATCAACGCGCGCATCCGAGGTCGTGGAGGTTTCACGAATCGGCGCATATCGATATGCTGCGGCCACCATCTTGGCCAGATCCTTGGCCGTCGACACATTCGAAGCACTTAAACCAGTCGGATCGGTAAATCGCGAATTGGCCATGCCAAGTTCCAATGCCTTACGATTCATGGCGGCCACAAACGCTGCGGTACCCCCCGGATAATTGCGCCCAAGGGCATGTGCGGCGCGGTTTTCCGAGGACATCAACGCCAAGAGCAAAGCTTCCTGACGCGTCAGGCGAGTACCCACCGCCAGCCGGGAACGACTGCCTTTCAGGGTATCCACATCATCATCGGTAATCACCAGCTCTTCGTTCATCGGCAGGTGCGCATCGAGCATCACCATGGCCGTCATCAGCTTGGTAATGGAGGCAATCGGCACGACCTGGGTGGCATTCTTCTGATACACCGACTCACCATTCTGCATGTCGAGCAACAGGGCGGAATGCGAGTGCAGACCGGGCGAACCGCCAACAGGGCCATTCCACTCGCCCCAGTGGTCCGGCGGTGTGCTGCGGGGTTTCTTGCTGGCGATCAAGCGGCTCGGCTTTTTCGAGGTGGCACTCACCACCTTGTCCTTGGCGGCACTTTGAGCGGCCACGGTCTTGGCCGTTTCCTTAGTCGCCTGTGACTTTACCGGCTTGGCAGTTTTCTTGGCTTTTGCCGCTGTCGTTGATTTGCTCTTGCTGGCCTGCTTGCTGTTGGTCGTTTGCGGCGTGCTCTGCGTTGCCGCCTCAACAGACATTACCGTGGCGGCAAAGGCACCACTGAGCAACAAAGTTGCCAGCAATTTCGAAGACTGAAAACGCTTGATTAAAGCCATAACGCGCACCACCGGAGCAAAGCGTTTCAGCGAGTATCACACCCGCTGAAACATCCATCAGATTAATTGCCCGTATTCTAGCGCAGCCACCCGGATTTTCAACAAAAATATAGTGGCAACATGAATAAAAATAACAGGATAGCGTTGTTCCTTAAGCAATCATTCAGCTTTCCCGCTGTTCGTCCATCAGGGCATCGACCACAGCCAGTGCGGTCACATTGACGATGCGACGCACGGTGGCCGTCGGCGTCAGAATATGCGCCGGTTTCCGCGACCCCAGCAGAATTGGTCCAACGGTCAAATTGTCACCGGCCGCAACCTTCAGCAGATTGAACGCAATGTTCGCCGCATCCAGATTCGGCATGATCAATAGATTGGCTGCACCTTTGAGGCGGCTATTCGGGAATACCTGGCCACGAATCACTTCATCCAGCGCGGCATCCCCGTGCATTTCGCCCTCCACCTCCAGACTCGGCGCAATCTCGTTCAGTCGCGCCAGTAAACGACGCATCTTTTCTGCCGTGGGCGTGTCCAGGCTACCAAACGACGAGTGTGACAATAAGGCCACTTTAGGCGCGATGCCAAAGCGACGGATTTCTTCGGCAGCCAACAGGGTCGTCTGCACCAACTCTTCGACCGTCGGATCGTAGTTCACGTAGGTATCGGCGATAAACACCGTACGGCCCGGCAACATGAGCAGGTTCATGGCTGACAGCCGTTCAACCCCCGGCGCATTACCGATAATGTTTTCCACATGGGTCAGGTGCAATTCGTACCGACCAAAGGTGCCGCAGACCAGGCCATCTGCATAGCCCAACCGCACCATCAACGCCGCATAGAGGGTGGCACGGCGACGGATCTCGCGCTTGGCATAATCGGCGCCCACGCCCTTGCGTTCCGTCAGCCGGTGATACTCCTGCCAGAACTCATCATAGTGCGCTTCAAAGAACGCACTATCGTTGTAAATGATTTCGAAGTCGACACCCGGACGAATGCGTAACCCTGCCGCTTCGATCTTGCGTTCAATTTCTGCCGGACGGCCAATCACGATCGGCTTGGCGATTCCTTCATCACAGATCACCTGGAGGGCGCGTAGTACACGCTCTTCTTCACCCTCGGCAAAAACAATGCGCTTGGGCGACAGCTTGGCCTGCGCAAAGACCGGCTTCATGATCATGCCCGAGTGATACACGAATTCGTTCAGACTCTGCAGATAGCTTTCCCAGTCGCGGATCGGCCGTGTTGCCACACCGGAATCCATCGCCGCCTGCGCGACGGCCGGCGCAATCTTCACGATCAGGCGTGGATCAAAGGGTTTGGGAATCAGATATTCGTGACCGAAACCACTGACCTTTTCACCATAGGCGGATGCCACCACATCGGACTGCTCGGCACGGGCCAGATCGGCAATGGCCTTGACGGCTGCCAACTTCATTTCTTCGGTAATCGTGCTGGCCCCGACATCCAGGGCGCCTCGGAAAATGAACGGGAAGCACAGCACGTTGTTTACCTGGTTCGGGTAATCCGAACGACCCGTCGCAATGATGGCATCGTCGCGCACTGCACGGACTTCGTGCGGCAGAATCTCCGGCGTCGGATTGGCCAGAGCCAGAATCAGCGGATCCTTGGCCATTTTGGCGACCATCTCCGGCTTCAGGACACCACCGGCTGACAACCCCAGAAATACGTCGGCACCGTCAATCACATCCGCCAGTTTGCGGGCATCCGTTTTCTTGGCGTAACGCGCCTTGATCGGATCCATATCTTCTGGGCGGCCTTCGTAGACCACACCATGAATATCGGTCACCCAGATGTTCTCGACGGGAATGCCCAACTGCACCAGCAATCCCAAGCAGGCCAGTGCGGCCGCCCCCGCTCCCGAGGTCACCAGCTTGACCTGCTTGAGATCTTTGCCGAGCAAATGCAGACCGTTCAGCAACGCGGCCCCCACCACAATCGCCGTGCCATGCTGATCGTCATGAAACACGGGAATCTTCATACGTTCACGCAGCTTTTTCTCGATATAAAAACATTCCGGTGCCTTGATGTCTTCGAGATTAATACCGCCGAAGGTGGGTTCCAGACTGGCGATGATCTCGACCAGTTTATCCGGATCGTTTTCGCTCACTTCCAGATCGAAGACATCAATGTTGGCGAACTTTTTAAACAGCACGCCTTTACCTTCCATCACCGGCTTCGCTGCCAGCGGGCCGATATTGCCAAGGCCCAGCACGGCCGTACCGTTGGTAATCACGCCGACCAGGTTGGCGCGTGACGTGAGTGTTGCTACCTCTTCCGGCTTCGCGACAATCTCTTCACAAGCGGCCGCCACACCCGGCGAATAGGCCATGGAGAGGTCATACTGGTTCGTTAACTGCTTGGTCGGGGTGACTGCGATTTTTCCGGGTTTCGGAAAGCGATGGTAGTACAGCGCAGACTCACGCAGCCGCTGAGTGTTGTTTTTTGAAGAATTTTCGCTAACCAACTGATTTTTTTCGTTTTTGTCGATCACAACCCTGTCTCCGTGGGAATTCTTGCCATCTGAAAGCATACGCCGACTTTCTTACCTGTGCATGAAGTGCGATAATTAAGGTTTACCGCAACCCGATAAGACTGGTCGACAAACCATTCAGCCGAACCAGCGCAATCCACCAGGATGCAAAGGACACACAGGAGAAATCATGGTCGCCATTAATGCCCCGGAATACGTCAAAAATACCCGTCTCAAAGCCTGGGTCGAGCAAATCGCCCAGCTCACCGAACCTGAACAGGTTGTCTGGTGTGACGGCTCCCAGGAAGAATACGACCGCCTCTGTGCGCAAATGGTAGAAGCCGGTACGCTGATCAAGCTTAACGAAGCCAAGCGCCCGAACTCCTTCCTCGCCTTCTCCGATCCGTCGGATGTCGCCCGCGTCGAAGACCGCACCTACATCTGCTCGGAAAAGCAGATCGATGCCGGTCCGACCAATAACTGGGAAGACCCGGCCAAAATGCGTAAGACGCTGGATGGTCTGTTCAAGGGCTGCATGAAGGGCCGCACCCTGTACGTGATCCCATTCTCGATGGGCCCGCTCGGTTCGCCGATCGCTCATATCGGCGTTGAAATTTCGGATTCGCCGTATGTCGTGACCAACATGCGCACCATGACCCGGATGGGTAAGGCCGTTGTCGAGCTGCTCGGTACCGATGGCGCATTCGTACCTTGCGTGCACACGGTCGGTGCACCGCTGGGCCATGGCGAAAAAGACGTCGCCTGGCCGTGCAACCCGGACACCAAGTACATCGTGCACTTCCCGGAAACCCGCGAAATCTGGTCGTACGGTTCGGGCTACGGTGGCAACGCGCTGCTCGGCAAGAAGTGCTTTGCCCTGCGTATCGCCTCGACCATGGCACGCGACGAAGGCTGGCTGGCCGAACACATGCTGATCCTCGGCGTCGAATCGCCAGAAGGTGAAAAGTCATACGTCGCTGCCGCCTTCCCGTCGGCATGCGGCAAGACCAACTTCGCCATGCTGATCCCGCCGCAAAGCTTCAACGGCTGGAAAATCACCACCATTGGCGATGACATTGCCTGGATCAAGCCGCGCAAAGACAAAGACGGCGTCACCCGCTTCTATGCCATCAACCCGGAAGCCGGTTTCTTCGGCGTCGCGCCGGGCACCAGCGAAAAAACCAACTACAACGCACTGGCCACGCTGAAAGAAAACATCATCTTCACCAACGTCGCACTGACCGATGATGGCGATGTATGGTGGGAAGGCCTGACCAAAGAAGCCCCGTCGCACCTGATCGACTGGCAGGGCAAGGACTGGACCCCGGAAATCGGCAAAGAAACCGGTCGTAAGGCTGCCCACCCGAACTCACGCTTTACCGCCCCGGCCGCACAGTGCCCGTCGGTGGATACCGCCTGGGAAGATCCTGCCGGTGTGCCGATCTCGGCTTTCATCTTTGGCGGCCGTCGTGCTACCACCGTGCCGCTGGTGTATGAAGCCTTCAACTGGAACTACGGTGTGTACCTTGCTTCGACGCTGGGTTCGGAAACCACGGCGGCCGCTTTCGGCGCGCAAGGCGTGGTGCGTCGCGATCCGTTCGCCATGCTGCCGTTCTGCGGCTACAACATGGGTGACTACTTCCGTCACTGGCTGCAGATGGGCAAAACCGTCGACAACCCGCCGGGCATCTTCTGCGTCAACTGGTTCCGCCTCGACGAAGATGGCAAGTTCATGTGGCCGGGCTTCGGTGACAACATGCGTGTTCTGAAGTGGATCATCGACCGCGTCAAGGGTCGTGTTGCCGCCAAAGAAACGGCGCTGGGCTGGACGCCGAATTTCGAAGACATCGATTGGACCGGTCTTGACATGACCCGCGAAGAGTTCATGCGTCTGACCCAGCTGGATACCGCCGGTTGGCAAAAGGAGCTCGAGTCTCACAAGGAATGGTTCGATAAGCTGGCCGAGCGCCTGCCACAGGAACTGGAGCTGATCCGTCAGCTCAGTACGCTGAGCATGGCGGAAGCCAACAAGCAGGTTGCCTAAAGAATCCCGCAACCCTGCAACAAAGGCCACCTTCGGGTGGCCTTTGTCTTGCAACAGCACCATGGCATCTCTGAGAATCCAGCGAACAGTTGCGCTGCCAACCGCAGCGGCTTTGATGCTGGCCGTGTTCTGCAGCACTTCTGTCTGCGCACAGACGAATTCATCGTTACCGCGATTGACGGCAGACGAACCTTTACCGACCAAGTCCGACATCACGACGGACAAAACCTTGCTTGGTGATTGGGACGGCCTACGCCCCTGGCTGGAAAACTACGGCGTGAGCTTCACGCTGAATCAGACCAGCGACTATGTCGGCAACACTCGGGGCGGCATCCGCCAGGGTTTTGTCTACGATGGCCTGCTGGATCTGGAAGTGGATGTGGATCTGAATAAGGCCTTGGGTTGGCGCGGTGGCAAACTTCACGTGACCGGCTATGGCATTCAGGGCCAGGATTTATCGATGCAGTATGTCGGTAACCTGATGACCACGACAAATGTCGAGTCGCAACCCTCCATTGCGAAACTTGGCGAAGCCTGGTTTGAACAACGTCTGCTCGACGACCGCGTGGGTCTTCGGGTCGGTCTCCTGGAAGCAGACCGCTATTACATGATGAGTCCAACGGCAAACGTGTTCGTCAACTCCACCTTTGGCTTTCCGGATAGCTGGGAAGCCAATATGCCCGGGGGGGGCCCCGGCTACCCCAATGCGGCCCCCGGTGCCCTGGCGCGCTGGGATATCAATAATGAATGGCGTCTCACCGCCTCCGTGATGAATGGCAGTCCGGTTGGCCCTGCCACATCCTCGACCTCCTATGGTATGGATTTTCCGGTCGGCGATGGTGTCCTGTCCTGGTTCGAAACCGCATACAGCCCGGAATTCCAGTTGGGAGAAAAAAACTTCTCCGGCAATTACAAGTTAGGTGGCTGGTACAACTCCGACAACGTGAATAATGTGACGCAATCTGCCAGCGGCAGAAATTTTTCTAATCCGACCATGACCAGTTATCGCGGGCAATATGCCATCTATGGTCTGATCGATCAGACCCTCTGGCGCGAAGCCCACAGCGAAACACAGGGGTTAAATGCCTTCACCCGGGTAACCTACAATCCACAAACGGAACGTAACCTTGTAACCTGGTACTTCGATGCGGGCCTGGCCTATGTGGGTTTGTTCGATGGACGCCCGGACGACATCATTGGCCTCGGCTTTGGCTGGGCGAAATTCACGCCCTATCTGAACGGGCAGATCAGTGCCGAGAACACCAGTAGTGGCACACAATCTCCCTTACCCAAACCGGAATCACTGATCGAACTGACCTATCAGGCCGCCGTCTCCCCCTGGCTGACACTGCAGCCATTCTTGCAGTACTCGATCAACCCCGGTGGCAAGGCACCGATGCCGAACAATCCGAACCAGGCCATTCCCAATGCCACCGTGGTGGGCCTGCGCGCCAACATCGCCTTCTAGAACGTCAGGGCTGCACCAGAAGCTTCGGGCAGATGCTTTTCACGGGTGCCCAGTCAAAACAGGTGCCCGGATCCGTTTTCCGGCCCGGCGCGATGTGTGAATGGCTCGTCACCGCCTTGATCGGCAGGCTGGCCTGCAAGTCTACCAGTAGCTTCTGCAGCGTCAGATACTGGGCATTCTCGAACGCAGACTGATCATCCCCCTCCAGTTCGACACCCACCGAAAAATCGTTACAGCGTTCACGACCCTGCCAGCTGGACAAGCCTGCGTGCCAGGCTCTGGCCGTCACCGGCACACATTGGATCAGCTCGCCGTCCCGACGGATGAAAAAATGAGCCGACACCTTGAGGCCGGCGATGTCCGCATAGTAGGGATGTGCATCCGGATCAAGAGCATTGCTAAACAGCTGTATCACACCATCTCCACCAAACTCACCCGGTGGCAGACTTATCGCATGAATGACCACCAGATCAATAGCGGCACCGGCCGGTCTCGAATCCTGGTTCGGGGATGGCATATGTCTGGCACCCGCCAGCCAACCGTCATCTCCGATTTGCGAACCCAATTTTTCGTTTTTACCTGTCATAGTGCAATGATAATCAA
>NZ_JBIJFP010000029.1:0-10404 GCF_057744235.1 Fluviibacter sp.
ACCATATCGGTGACGAGGTCAGCCTTGGCCAGCTCGGCGGCACGTGCCACGTGGGTGGTATCGGCACCAATCGCGTTACCGATCTGTGTTGCCAGGTTCTGTACGCGCAGCAGACGATCCAGTTGCGTGCCCAGTTTGTTGTGATAAACCACGTTGCCCAGCTTGGCGATGCGTGAAGCCAGCGGTTCCTTGCGGTCCTGGGTGAAGAAGAAGCGGGCGTCCGACAAACGCGGGCGAACCACACGCTGGTTGCCGCCAATGATGTGCTTCGGGTCAGCTACCTGCATATTCGAGACAATCAGGAACTGATTACGCAGCTTGCCGGTCGCATCAAGCAAGGGGAAGTATTTCTGATTCTGCTGCATGGTCAGGATCAGACATTCCTGCGGCACTTCCAGAAACTCCGGTTCGAACTCTCCGACGTAGACCACCGGCCATTCCACCAGCGCAGTCACTTCGTCGAGCAGACCTTCGGCCTGGTTAATTTGCGCGCCCAGTGCCTGAGCCTTGGCGGCCAGTTGGGCGCCAATCGTGCCACGGCGTTCTGCGTAATCCGCGACCACCTTACCTTCGTTGCGGAGGATCTCCGCGTAGGCGTCTGCGTTGGAAATCGTGATCAGACCCTGTGATAGGAAGCGGTGGCCCAGGGTTTGCTGACGTGACTGCAGGCCAAGCACGCTACCCGGAATGAGTTGATCGCCATGCAGCTGAATCAGGCCATGCACGGGACGAACAAATTGAACATCCGAGTCACCCCAGCGCATCATCTTCGGAATCGGCAGCTTTTTCAGGGCGTCAGCCACAATGCCGCTCAGCACATCGGCCAAGGGTGCGCCATTGACCTGCATGGTGTAGAAGAAGGTTTCGGACTTACCGTCCAGGCGCTGGGTAAACTTCGGCAGCTCGCTGGTGGCAATGCCCTTGGCTTCAAGCTTCTTGAGCAGGGCAGGCGACGGTTTGCCGTCGGCCCCCAGCGCCACGCTCACCGGCATCAGCTTTTCTTCCACTTCCTGATCAGGGGCAACCGACAGGACATCGGGAATCAGTACGGCCAGACGGCGTGGCGTCGCAAACCACTGATACGACACATTGTCGGCCACCAGTTTCTTCTGGGTCAGGCCGGCGAAGACGCCAGCAGAAAATACTTCACCGAAGCGAGCCAGGGCCTTCGGTGGCAGCTCTTCAGTCAGTAGCTCAACGAGCAGTGGGGCATGTTTGGCCTGATTCATCACACGGCCTCCTTCTGAGCCGAGGTGCCGCACATCGGGAAGCCCAGAGCTTCGCGGCTGTCGTAATACGCCTGCGCGACTTGGCGGGCCAGCGCGCGGACGCGGCCGATATAGGCAGCACGTTCGGTGACCGAAATGGCACCGCGGGCATCGAGCATGTTGAAATTGTGCGAACACTTCATCACCTGCTCGAAGGCCGGTAGCGGCAGCCCGATGTCCATCAGGCGCTTGGCTTCGGCTTCATGGTCCGAGAAGTGGCGGAACAGCATATCCACCTGCGCGTGTTCGAAGTTGTAGGTCGATTGTTCCACTTCATTCTGGTGGAACACGTCGCCGTAGGTGACGATGTTGTCGCCATTCTTGGCCCACACGAGGTCGTAGACGTTTTCTACACCCTGCAGATACATGGCGAGGCGCTCCAGACCGTAGGTGATCTCGCCCAGCACCGGTTTACAGGTGAGCGAGCCGACTTCCTGGAAGTAGGTGAACTGCGTGACTTCCATGCCATCCAGCCAGACTTCCCAGCCCAGACCCCAGGCACCCAGGGTGGGCGACTCCCAGTCGTCTTCCACAAAACGGATGTCATGTTCTTCAGTCTTGATGCCCAGCGCGCGCAATGAATCAATATACAGATCCATGATGTTGGCGGGCGAGGGCTTCAGGACGACCTGGTACTGATAGTAATGCTGCAGGCGATTCGGATTTTCCCCGTAGCGCCCATCTTTGGGGCGGCGCGAAGGCTGAACATAAGCGGCGTTCCAGGGCTCCGGGCCAATGGCACGCAGGAAGGTGGCGGTGTGGAAGGTACCGGCACCGACTTCGATATCGTAGGGTTGCAGCAGGACACAGCCCTGGCGGTTCCAGAATTCCTGCAGGCGCAGGATAACGTCCTGAAAGGTCAGCATGTTTTGCATTCCATCTCTAAAGCGGCGAGCGCACCATCGCGCCCGACAGAAACCCCAGATTTTACGGGTTTTTTAGCGACAGAGCAGTAGGAATTGGCGAATTAAGCGCCTCAGGCGCGGCGTTGACGACGGGTCAGAAGGCCCCAGCCCAGTAAAACGAGCGACAGCACCAGAATCGGACCATCAAACCAGCGTTGGTAGGGGGTGCGGCCACTCATGCCTTGGACGCTGGCGACCAGCGCGTTGCGGGTAAACGCCGCCAGCACGGCCTGGCGCTCACCATTGGGGGCGATGACCGCCGTCATGCCGGTATTGGTGGCGCGCAGCATCGGACGGCCATTTTCCAGGGCGCGGATCTGGGCAATCTGCAGGTGTTGGGGTTGGGCGAGGGAGTCGCCAAACCAGGCCGTATTCGACATGTTGACCATCATCGTGGCCTCATCCGCGCGCTGGGCGATGGCTGCCCCGAAAATATCTTCATAGCAGATGTTGATGGCAAGCTTCTGGTGGCTGAGCTGCATCAGAGGTTGATCCGCTTCCCCGGCCGTAAAGTTGGGCAGCGGCATATTGATCTTTTTCAGGAACCAGCCGAATCCGGGCGGTGTGATCTCACCAAAGGGCACCAGATGGACTTTGCTATAAACCTGGAGTGGATCCACGCCCATGGAGACCGCGCTGTTGGCGTACCAGTTCTGGGCAGGCGTTGTCGGATTGTTTTCACCGGTAGGCACCCCCATCAGAATGTTGCCGCGCTGTTCCTGTCCGATGCGTTGCAGGTCCTGCAGGAACTCGGCGGGTGCTTCGGAAAGCAGGGATGGAATCGCCGTTTCCGGCAAGACGATCAGCGTGGCCGGGTTGTTGCGGGCCAGCTGGAAGTACGTCAACAAGGTCTGGACATATTGCTCGGGCTGCCACTTCATCGATTGCGGTACGTTGCCCTGAAGGAGTGACACCTTGAGGGGTGTGCCTTCAGGTTGAGTCCAGTGAGCCTGATGTAACAGCGCACCACTGGTGAACAGCGCTGCAATGATGGCCGATTGCGGGGTGACCGAAGCAGACCAGTGCCAGCCAGCATTGCGCAGACGGATCCAGAGCTCGGCACACACGCCAGCCAACCAGGCGGTGATGAAGCTCAAGCCGTAAGCGCCAACTATCGGTGCGAAGCCGGCCAAAGGGCTGGGCGGAGCCTGGGTATAGCCCAGGTTCAGCCAGGGGAAGCCGGTGAACACCGTGCCGCGCAGCCACTCGGCCAGCAGCCAGCTGGCGGCAAATAACAAGGGGCGCGCCAGCCCGGCATCCGGACGGGCGATCTGCGCCGACGTAGGGCTTTGCGTGCTGTGCTGGGTGCCGTTGCAGAGCCGGAAGCAGAGCGCGGCCAGCATCGGGTACATGGCCAGATAGGCCGCAAAGAGTAAGGTTGCCGTGAGCGACAACAGCATGGGCATGCCACCAATATCGTGCATGCTGACATAAACCCATGAAATGCCGGCCAGAAACTGGCTGAGGCCAAAGCTGAAACCGATGCCAGCCGCCTGACGTTTGGTTTGGGCGTTGCGCAATAGCAGATACAGCGCGGCCCAGCAGATCATGCCAAGAGGCCAGAGCGAGAAGGGGGCAAAGGCAGCGACACCCAGAAACCCCCATCCGATGGCCTGGGCATATGGCGACATGCGCCGGAAGTCAGGCTTCCAGCGCATCAGGCATCATCTCCGTTGTGGTGGCCTTCCTGCGGGGGGCCGTCGTTGGAGACCGGCGGTTCGAGCACTTCGACCATCAGACTGTACAGGCGACGGTTGTCCGCACGGATCACCCGAAACAGCAGACCATTCAGTTCGATACTTTCGTTACGGCGCGGGACCCGTCCCAGGTAGTGAACGATCTGGCCCCCCAGCGTATGAGCGTCCTGATCGTCAAACTGGCAGCTAAAGGCGTCGTTAAAGCGATCGACCGGGGTTTGTGCCTTGACCCGATAGCGCCCGCTGGCATCCAGCTGAATGTCGGTATCCAGTTGCGCCTGATCGTGTTCGTCTTCGATTTCGCCGACGATTTCTTCCAGCACGTCTTCGATGGTCACCAGGCCGGCCAGACTGCCAAACTCGTCAATCACCAGCGCCATATGGGTATGACTGATGCGGAATTCGCGCAGTAAGACATTAAGGGGTTTGGATTCCGGGATAAACATCGCCGGACGCAGCCAGTCTTCCAGACGGAAGTTGGAATTACCGATGGAGCGGAGTAAATCCTTGGCCAGCAGAATACCGCGGACATCATCGTCATCCTCGCCGATGACCGGTAGCCGGGAGTGCCCCGAGTCGATCACCTTGCGAATCGTTTGCGGCAGAGGCTGATCAGCCGAGACGGTATGAATCTGCTGGCGCGGCACCATGATGTCACGCACCGTCATTTCGGCCACGGTAATGGCACCTTCGATAATCGTCAGGGCTTCCGCATCGACCAGGTTGCGTTCATGCGCACCGTGCAGCAGCTTGAGCAGCTCGCTGCGATCATCCGGCTCCCGCAGAAGCATCGTGGAAAAACGGTCAATCAGTTGGGTGAGGCTATTGCCCGGGGTCGCCCGGGCGGGTGTAGGGGAGGGGTCCATTAGTGCTTATGCGTACGGGTCGGCAAAGCCCAGATCAGCCAGAATTTCGGTTTCAAGCGATTCCATTTCTTTGGCATCGCGATCATTGAGATGGTCATAGCCCATCAGGTGCAGCACCCCATGCACGACCAGATGGGCCATGTGGGCGGTAACCGTTTTCCCCTGCGCCTGTGCCTCGCGGACAATCACACTTGGACAAAAGACAATGTCACCCATCAGCGGGTCGTCTTCATAGGGAAAAGAGAGCACATTGGTCGGCTTGTTTTTGCCACGGTACGTATCGTTCAGGTGCTGGCTTTCTTCGTCATCCACGAAGCGCATGGTGATTGTGGCAGCATCCCCGTAGACAGCCTTGGCCCATTTGCGCAGCAGCTTGCGATCCGGAATCTGCTTGCGCAGCTCATCGGTGCATACCCGCTGAACCGTCAGGTCCAGACGTTTGGCACGTTTTTCGGTAGTGGGCTCGTTAGAACTCATGATGCACGTAGCTTACCTGGGTTTTGTTAAGTTTTAAGCATTCTCGCTGGTTTTTGCCTGGTGGGCCTCATAAGCCGCCACAATGCGTGCCACCAGGGGGTGGCGGACAACGTCTTCCTTGCCGAAATAGGTGACGCCGATACCGCGCACATCGCGCAGAATGCCCGTCGCTTCGGCCAGACCGCTCTTCTGGCCGCGTGGCAGATCTACCTGGGTCGGGTCGCCGGTAATCACCGCTTTGGCACCGATACCGATCCGGGTCAGGAACATCTTCATCTGTTCCGGCGAGGTGTTCTGGGCTTCATCCAGAATGATGAAGGCATTGTTGAGCGTGCGGCCACGCATAAAGGCGAGGGGGGCGACTTCCAGCATGCCCTTTTCGAAGAGTTTGGTGACTTTCTCAAAACCCATCAGGTCATAGAGCGCGTCGTACAGCGGGCGCAGATAGGGGTCGACCTTCTGAGACAGATCACCGGGCAAAAAGCCCAGGCGCTCACCCGCTTCAACGGCCGGGCGCGTCAGGATAATGCGCTGCACGTGCTCGCGTTCAAAGGCATCAACGGCACAGGCCACCGCCAGAAAGGTTTTGCCGGTACCAGCCGGGCCAATGCCGAAGGTAATGTCATGGGCCTGAATGTTCTTCAGGTATTCCACCTGACGGGGCGTCCGACCATGCAGATCGGCCCGTTTGGTTAACAGGATCGGTGCATCGCCCACGCCCAGATCGGCATCTTCGCGAGGCGCGACGGCCGGCATCAGGGCCGGGTCCTGGCGCAATTCGATCAAACCGAGCTGGATCTCATCCACGCTGAGCGGTGCTTTGCTGTTGCCTGCCAGTTCGTAAAAAAAACGCAAGGCTTTAGCGGCGCGCTCCCGGCTGCTGCCCGTGCCCTGAATACGGAAATGCGCACTACGGCGGGCAATGGTGACATCAAAGCATTGCTCGATCTGGCGCAGATTTTCGTCCAGCGGGCCACATAGGCTGGCCAGCCGGTGGTTGTCCAACGGTTCCAGCGAAAATTCGAGCGTACGTGTACTCATACGTGGTGATTCCTTGAAGACGTTAGTCTTTGACAACAATGTCGCCGCGCAGAGAGTGCGGCAACGATTCCACGATAAGTACGTCCACAAACTGGTGAATCAAGCGGGTGTTCCCCACAAAATTAACAATCCGGTTGTTATCTGTCCGTCCGGCGACCTCATTGGCGTCTTTACGCGATAGGCCTTCCACCAGAACCCGCTGTACCGAACCCACCATGCGCTGGCTAATGGCCTGCGCCTGTTCTTCAATGCGCGCCTGCAAGCGCATTAAGCGTTCGATCTTCAGCTCATGCGGCGTGTCATCGCTCAGCTCAGCGGCTGGCGTGCCTGGGCGGCTGCTGTAGACAAAGCTGAACGAGTTGTCGAAGCCGATCTCCTCGATCAGCGCCATCGTCTTCTCGAAGTCTTCGGCCGTTTCACCGGGGAAGCCGACAATAAAATCCGACGACAGCGACAGATCTGGCCGCGCTGCACGCAGTTTGCGGATCACCGACTTGTATTCCAGCGCCGTGTAGCCCCGCTTCATGGCCATCAGCACGCGGTCCGAACCGGCCTGCACCGGCAGATGCAGATGCGAGACCAGTTTCGGTACGCGGGCGTACATATCGATGAGCTTCTGCGTCATTTCGCGCGGATGCGACGTCGTATAACGGATGCGCTCGATCTCGGGCATCTCGGCAATTGTTTCAATCAGATCCGCCAGATCGGCGATGGTGCCATGGCCATCCATTTCCCCGCGGTAGGCGTTGACGTTCTGGCCCAGCAGGGTGACTTCTTTCACACCCTGTGCCGTCAGTTCGGCAATTTCCGTCAGGATATCGCCGAACGGGCGCGACACTTCTTCGCCACGGGTGTAGGGCACGATACAGAAGCTGCAGTACTTCGAGCAGCCTTCCATAATGGAGACGAATGCGCTGGCACCCTCTGTGCGCGCGGGCGGCATGGCATCAAATTTCTCAATCTCCGGGAAGGAGATATCTACCGCCGCCTTGCCGGTGTTGCGGCGCTCGGCAATCAGGCTGGGCAAGCGGTGCAGTGTCTGCGGGCCAAAAACCACATCCACATAAGGGGCGCGTTTAACGATCTCGCCCCCTTCCTGTGAGGCGACACAACCACCCACGCCAATCACCAGGTTGGGGTTCAGTTCTTTCAGAGGGCGTACGCGGCCTAGATCGTGAAACACTTTTTCTTGTGCTTTTTCGCGCACCGAGCACGTGTTGAACAGGATCACATCGGCGTCTTCGGGGCGATCCGTCTTGACCATGCCCTCGCTGTCGGACAGCACATCCAGCATTTTGTCCGAGTCATACTCGTTCATCTGGCACCCGAAGGTCTTGATGAACACTTTTTTGGGGCGCGGCGTCGCCGAGGTTTCGGCAGCAGTCGGCGAAATGGAGTCAGTTTGGGGGTGCGTCATGCCTGTTTTTTTAGGTAAAAGCGGTAAAAATCAAGGCAAATTATACACTTGCCAAGCGGTGGACGGGTTTTTGGCTTGACGTAAAGCTAAGGTGCCTATTAGAATCATGCCCCTTGTGGTGATGTAGCTCAGTTGGTTAGAGCGATGGATTCATAACCCATAGGTCGGCAGTTCAATTCTGCCCATCACCACCACGTATTACGCGGCTTCCCGAAAGGGAGGCCGTTTTTATTTGTGCGCTGTCTAGGGTATGTCTAGGGTTGCATGCTCACCGGCTGAGATGAGTGACTGGCCAAAACCACCCCACCCATCATTAGAAAGCCTTATTCACACTGCGACTCTAGGTTGATAGCAGTACTAATCTAGGCATTGACTGAAATCGGCTGCGGCCGTCATTACGCTCAATTTTTGACTTACTGCTGATTCTGATCATCGTAAGTCAACTGGGTCTAAGAGCTAGGCATGGTAATGCCTATTTTTCGGGCAGGGGTAAGGCCGTTAACGTGGACCGGACGATTTTTATCGGCTATAGCAAATAATTTGCATTTATAGTCTATGACCTATATATTGAATATATCGGCTTTGGGAGATAAAAAGACATGGATTACCCAATCAGTTTCGCAGAGCAACTTGCGCAGCATCTGAAGGCTTTTAGAAAGTCCCGCAGGCTGACTCAGACGCAGCTGGCTATGCATTTGGGTGTAACGCAGTCGCGTGTTGCAGATATCGAGAGTAATCCGGGCAAAGTCAGTTTTGAGAGCCTTCTGAAGGTTTTAGCAGCGCTGGATGTTCGGATGGTGTTGAGGAGTGAAGCGGCAGAAGCCGTGCCTGCACCAACTGGCAAGAGGCCGAAGACGCTGGCGGAGCTCAAGTCAGAGCAAGACCACTCGAAGCTGAGTAATGAGGATTGGTGAGATGCGGTCACTCAATGTCTGGATGAATGGGGTGCTTGTGGGCACCTGGTCCTACGGGCGAGGGGATTCGCATCGTTTCGTCTACGATGCCGAGTGGTTGAAATCGTCGGCTTGTCGTTCGTTGTCGCTTTCTCTGCCGCTCAGTGCCTCGGGAGAAATTCGCGGGGCAGTGGTTGCACACTATTTTGATAACTTGCTGCCCGATAGCGAGCGGATTCGCAAACGCCTGAAAACGCGTTATGGCACGAGGTCTGACCGTGCGTTTGATCTGTTGGAAGCGATCGGCCGGGACTGTGTCGGCGCCGTGCAATTGCTTCCGATAGGGTCGGAGCCTGTGGGTTTTGATCGTGTGAGCTATGATGCGTTGGATGAGGCAGGTGTGGCGGCACAGCTGCGGATGGTGCCAACACTACCCGGTTATGTAACGGATACTCATGCCGATTTCAGGATCTCTATCGCTGGCGCGCAGGAAAAGACGGCATTGCTCAAAGAGGGTAAGCGGTGGTGCATCCCCACCGGAGCAACCCCTACATCCCACATATTTAAGCTACCACTGGGTCGAGTTGGTGGATATCAATTCGACCTGAGACATTCGGTCGAGAATGAATGGCTGTGTCTGAAGTTTCTGGCCGCACTGGGGTTGCCGGTGGCATCGGCGGAGATCGGTCAATTTGAAGATCAGAAGGCGTTGGTCGTAGAACGGTTTGACAGACGTTGGGTGGCAGCACGCGCTGGCAAGCCGCGTTGGCTGGCGAGATTGCCCCAGGAAGATTTCTGTCAGGTGTTGGGTATTTCTCCAGATAATAAGTATGAGTCGGCAGGTGGGCCGGGCATTCGTGCGGCATTACAGATACTGCAAGGGAGTCAGACTGCGGATTTGGACAGAACCATTTTTGTGCTGACGCAGTTTGTGTTCTGGTTGTTGGCAGCCATCGATGGCCACGCCAAGAATTTTTCCGTCAGGCTGCATGCTCAAGACAAATACGAGATGACGCCTATTTACGATGTGTTGTCGGCGTGGCCAATTATTGGCAGTGGGTCCAACCATTTACCGATGCAAGATGCAACAATGGCAATGGCGTTGCGCGGTAAAAACACGCACTACCGTGTATCCGAAATACATGCGCGCCACTGGAAGGGGCTGGCTAAAGATTGTGGTGTGCCAGGGGTCTGGGAGTGGATGCTAGAAATGGCTGGGAGCGTTGATGATGCCATTGCAAATGTCATGATCCAGCTGCCGCAAGAATATCCAGTTGCGTTGGCTGAAACAATTTTTGATGGGGTGCGTAAGCAGGCGGAGACGTTCCTAAAAGGTGCCTCATGAGCTTTGGGCGATGTTTGGAAATAGTCACATTGATGTTGACTTTTCGTGGCAAAAACGCAACACTTGATTGACTGATTTTTGGGCAAAAACACCCGAAAATTCTGCGTTTAAGAACCGAAGTGCGGTGCAGCAAATACGGGTTATTTTCCGGGTGCTTGGCAAAACAAAGCTGAAGAAAAAACCCTTTAAATCAATGAGATGATTTTTCAGTTCAATTCTGCCCATCACCACCAGTTTTGCAAAAAGCCGTTGATTCTATGAGTCAGCGGCTTTTTTATTGTTTCGGCAATGCATAATGACCAGATTAAAAAAGGTTTTCTATGCTCGACGACATTAAAAAGACCCTATGGGCGGCGGCCGACAAACTGCGCGCCCAAATGGACGCCGCTGAATACAAGCACCTGGTGCTTGGCCTGATCTTTGTTAAATACATCTCCGACACCTTTGCCGCGCGCCGTGCTGAGCTAGCGCGACGCTTTGCCGACCCTAAAGATG
>NZ_JBIJFP010000030.1:0-6873 GCF_057744235.1 Fluviibacter sp.
CGCAACTGGATCGTCTGCTGCGCGTACAGAACCTGGCAACACAGATCGGTAACGCGATTGGTGCCGATACCACCCACGTGGCACGTGCCGCCGAGCTGGCCAAGGCTGACCTCGTCACCGATATGGTCGGCGAGTTCCCGGAGCTGCAAGGCGTTATGGGCCGCTACTACGCCAAGCATGATGGCGAAGCAAACGATGTGGCCGAAGCCATTGCCGATCATTACCGCCCGCGCTTTGCCGGTGATGAACTGCCCAGCAACAACGTCGGTTGCGCCGTGGCGCTGGCCGACAAGCTGGATACCCTGGTGGCATTCTTCGGCATCGGCGAAAAACCGACTGGCGACCGCGACCCGTTCGGTCTGCGCCGTGCCGCACTGGGCGTGCTGCGCCTGTTGATGGAGCGCCAGCTGCCGCTGGAGTTGCCGCAACTCATCTCATGGTCGGCCGGCACCTTCCCGGCGGGAACCTTGCAAACCGATTTTGAACCAGCGCTGCTCGGGTTTATTACCGACCGTCTGCGCAACCTACTGAAGGATCAAGGCGAGCCGCAGGATGTGGTGGAAGCCGTGCTGGGTATCAACCCGGCCCGTATCGATCGGGTTCCCGCCCGTCTGGCGGCTGTGCGCGAGTTCTCGGCTCAGCCAGATGCTCTGGCGCTGGCCGCTGCCAACAAGCGCATCGGCAATCTGCTGAAGAAGGTGGACGACGTTAACGCACTGGGTGCTCCAAGCGCCGCGCTATTAACAGAAGCCGCAGAAAAAGCGTTGTTTGATCAGGTGACCGCCCTGGCCCCGACCATTGACGAAGCCATGCGCGCCGAAGCCTATACCGATGCCTTGATGGCACTGGCGCAGGTGCGCGCCAGCGTCGATGCGTTCTTCGAAGACGTGATGGTGATGGCCGAAGACGCCAAGGTGCGCCAGAACCGTTTGGCACTGCTCAAGGCACTGTCGGACCAGATGAACGCCGTGGCGGACATCGCCCGCCTCGCCGTCTAAAGAACCATCATGAAGCTGATTATTCTCGATCGGGACGGTGTCATCAACGTCGATTCGGCGCTGTACATCAAATCGCCCGCCGAATGGAAACCGATCGAGGGCAGTCTCGAGGCCATCGCCCGTCTGAACCAATCGGGCTACCGTGTGGTGGTCGCAACCAACCAATCCGGTATCGGTCGCGGCCTGTTCGACATGGATACGCTGAACGCCATGCACGAAAAGATGCACAAGTGCCTTACAGCAGTCGGCGGTCGGGTTGATGCCATTTTCTACTGCCCGCACACGGCCGATGAACAATGCGATTGCCGCAAGCCCAAGTCCGGCATGTTCGAGCGCATCGCCAAAGTCTACAACATGGACCTGAGCGGCATACCGACCATCGGAGATTCGCTGCGTGATCTGCAGGCCGGGAGCGCCGCCGGCTGCACGCCCATACTGGTACGCACCGGTAAAGGCGAAAAAACAGCCGCCGAGGGCAACCTGCCGCCGGGAACAACCATTTACAATAATCTGGCCGCCGCCGTGGATGCCCTACTGGGTAAAGCAGGTAAAAAGGACTAAGTGCACTGTATGACCGTGCTCCGCTCGGCGTTGTTCTCCCTGGTGCTGACCGTCTGGACCATCTTCTGCGGCATCCTGGTGCTGTGTACCTACATCCTGCCCGAAAGCCCGCGGTTCCGCTGTTGCTATGCCGTTTGCCAGATGTGGCGTTACGGCTTTATGGGGATGTGCCATTTGATTCTGGGTTTTCGCTACGAGCTACAGGGGCGAGAAAACATTCTGCGTACGCCGGCGATTTATCTGGCCAAACACCAGTCGGCCTGGGAAACCGTAGCCCTGCAGATCTGGACACCACCGGCGGTATTTGTCCTTAAGCGTGAACTCTTGCACATCCCGTTTTTCGGCTGGGCCTTGTGGGGACTGCGTATGATCTGGATTGACCGCAGTGCCGGTAAAGCCGCCCTGGAGAAGATTGTGACCCAGGGAGAACAGCGCCTTCATGAGGGCTTGTCGATCATCATCTTCCCGGAAGGTACGCGCGTCGCAGCCGGCAAAATGGGCAAATTCAAAGCGGGTGGTGCCCATCTGGCTAGCTGTACCGGCGCCCCCGTCGTTCCCGTAGCGCACAATGCCGGCGAGCTCTGGCCGCGCAACGCTTTTGTCAAAAAACCGGGCAAGATTACTATCCGATTTGGGCCACCGATTGATCCGACCGGCCTGAGCGAAAGCGCGTTGAATGCCCGCGTGGAAACCTGGATCCGCGAGGCGATGCATGAACTTCCTCCGGCTATTCAGTACTAATACAGCACCGGCTGCACCGTCAGCCGCCGGCGAACAGGCCCGTTGCATCACGTTTTCCGACCGGATCGTGCCGTATACGATCCACCGCAGTCAGCGACGCCGACTGTGTCTGACGGTTGACCACCGTGGGCTACGCGTTCTGGGCCCCATGAGCCTCACCATCCGCCAGGCGGAATCGATGTTACGCGAGCATGAAGCCTGGATCCTGCGCAAACTGGATGCCTGGCGGACCGAACGGCTGAATCGGGATTGGCGGGTTTCCGGCAACGTGCCCTTGCTGCTCCTTGGCGAAAAACACCTCGTACAGCTTGTCACGCATTCTGCGCGCAGCATGCGTATTGAGAAATCAGCGGCCTTGCTTCGATTGCATACCCGGACACCGCTCGACGATCTGGCAAACCAACGGGCACTGGTCAAATGGTTACGCATCGAGGCCATGCAAGTGTTCGAGGTTCGCGTGGCACATTACGCAGCGCGCCTGGGCGTTGCCATGCCGCCGCTGTCTTTATCGCAGGCGCGTACGCGCTGGGGGAGCTGCACCAGCGCCGGTCATATTCGCCTCAACTGGCGTTTGGTTCACTTGCCGATGCCCCTGATCGATTACGTCATCGCCCATGAACTGGCGCACCTGCTGGAAATGAACCATAGCCCACGCTTCTGGGCCATCGTGGAAAAAATTTACCCCGGCTGCCAAGCGGCACGTAAAACGCTGCGCCAGCAAGTGACTGCCCTACCGGATATTGAGATCCGCTGATCAAGCCTACAGCCCGCGGTTTTTAGGCTCGACGGTCGGGCATCTCAAGGCTGGCCACAATGTCTTCACGCACAATATTAATGGCCGCACGCAAATCGTAATAGGCCGTCCGGTTGCCGGTCGGCACCCAGAGTGCTCGCGCCTTATCTTTGAGCGCATCCAGCTGGTCGAGCAAATCAGCCGTGATCGGCGCATCCATGTCCCGACGGAAAACCATCTCATTTTCAACCTGACGGAGTTCGTCGTAACAGGACTCCATACTCAACTCCGCATGTGTCTTGCGGTAGCTCGGCAAAAAACTCATGAGCGGTATGACGATCGCACCAATCGCCAGCAAGTAGAACCAGATCTCGTCAAACAGACTGGCCAGCCAGTAAGGAACATACCCCCAGAGGAGTGGCGAACCCTCCTTGAAGAAACGGCGAGCCACATCACTTTCCGGTATACGGGTGTCGATGTAAGCCGGAAACTTGCCGTGGCTGAAATATGAAACACGCTTGCGCTCGAAATCCTCGGTTGCCTGCATCAACAACAGCTGGAGCGCCGGATGTAATTTATCTGTCGTCAGAATATCCATCGTGCTGCCAATCAGCTTGATGTCCTTTTTGGGAATAGCCGGATGTAGATCAAAGGCACCGGCCGGCAGCGTCAGAGCGGAAAGATGCGGATAATGCCGCGCGTACGCATCGGCAAATTTGAAACTGTAGATATTCAGGCCTGGCGTTTCCGCCAAGACATGGAGATTCTCTGAGGCCATGCTGGCTGACAAAAACATCGCGTCGATCTTGCGCTCCTTGAGCGCCTCTATGGATTTCCCCGTATCCAGATCAACCAAGCCTTGCATTGTCAGATCAATGCCCTGCCCTTGCAATACCGGTTCGAGCAAGGCCCGCGTGCTACTGCCCACCACATTGATGGATGTCCGGCGGGTCGACAGGAAGGTATTCAGGTCCGCCTCTTCAATCTCCGCGCCGTTATAGAACAACCATAAGGGCAGATAAGAAATCGAACCCAGCGATAACAAATGCTCGCTGTTTTCGCCCAGAGGCAAGCCCCCCTGCGCAAAGATTGCATCCACCTTACCCGCTTCGAGCAGTTCGAGGTTTTCCTGATTGCCTTTCGTAGGAAGTAACCGGAGATCAACACCATGTTTCTTGAAAAAACTCTGATATTTGTGAGCCACCACGTCTGCCGATGAGTGTGCCTGGCCGGTGGCGATCGTCATGGTTTTCGGGGGCACCGGGCGCACGACATAGATCAGCAATACCGCGACCATCAATCCGGGCAGGACGTAGTACCAGTTGCTTTGCAGGAACGACCAGAAGGCCAACAACTCTTCGACGACGACCTTGCGAAAGTTGCCGGGGGCTTTAGGGGGTAGTTTTTTTCTCGGTGTCATCATCATCGCTTCAGCGAATTTGCGCCAGGCCAGAGAGCACGAGATCGTCGACGCGCTTTAGGCGCGTGCCCATGGCAGACTGCAGCGCGAGCGCACTGCCGCCCGTCACGAGCCATGGCGCATCTGCTGACAGGCGCCGTCCCATGCGTTCAATGGCACCGCAGGTGGCCTCAATGGCACCACTCGTCATGGCATCATGGGTATTATCTGGCATCTGCGGCATCGCCCGGTATACCCCTTGAGCACGAGGTAATCGTGCCGTACGCAGATGCAAGGCATCCAGCATCAGATCCACGCCCGGAAGAATCAACCCGCCCCGGTAAACCCCGCCATGTTCGTCGGCGTCGATCAGATCAATGGTTGTGGCGGTTCCTGCACCAATCACCAGACAGGGCTGCCCCACCATCGCCCAGGCACCTATGGCCGATGCCCAGCGATCAACGCCCAATGTCTCGGGTGTCCCGTAGGCATTGCGCAAAACCCCTGCTTGCGGGCTCACGGAAAAGCGCTCTGGCATCACATGCCAACGCGCGAGGACGGATGTCTCCTGCGCCGCTGAAACCACGCTGGCATAGAGAATCTGTTGCACATCGACGGCAGCCAACTGATGGCACCAGGCATCCAAAGTTGGCAGCGCATAATCCACCGCACCTCGCTGCACGAGCTGTCGGCTTGCGTCGGCCAGCGCCCATTTAAGGCGGGTGTTTCCGAAATCCAGTAAGAGCTTCATCTTTAAACTATATCCTGCGCAGGCTAACATCGCCGGTCATCATGTATTCGGTACCTTGGTCGGTCTTCACGCGTAACGCCCCATCCGCACCCACGCCTTGGCAGATGCCGGTTACGCTCACGATACCGTCTTCGGTCATCTGGATTGGCAGATGCTGCCAGACATCCTGGGCATTCCAGTCAGCCGCAAACGGGGCAAACCCCTCGCAGGCAAACGCGGGCAAACGCTCAAAAAGCACATCCAGCACGCAGGGTAATAATGCTTCCGGCGTCACCGGATCAACAAACAGTTCCGACAAGGCGCCTATCGTTTGATCGCTGACAGCGGCATCCAGCCTGGCATCGGCGATGCAATTCAGGCCGATACCGATCACCACCGCCAGCTCCCGCCCCTGTTCGGGCATTGTCCGGAGCGTGGATTCGATCAGAATGCCGCCGGCTTTAGCGTAGGCGCTATCGGCCCGGTGCAGCAGGAGATCATTCGGCCACTTCAAACCGCATCGTGCACCTGCCACTCGCTGCCCCAAACGGGGATCGGCCAGAGCCTGCACAACGGCCAGGCCGACCAGCAATGACAGACCCTGCAGGCGCGCAGGGTCTGGCGGGAAGATCCACAGCAATGAAAACGTCAGGCTATGATCTGCCGCCGCCTGCCAGCTTCGACCACGGCGGCCACGGCCGGCCAATTGCTGGCGCGCCACAAAGACAGTGCCGGCCGACACCCCCGCCTCTGCCGCATCGAGCAGCAAACGGTTGGTCGAGTCGCAGGACTCAAACCGGGTGATCTTTGGCCGTATTTTTTGCGGGTGCATCCTCATCAAGCCTGAGTTCCTGGATTTTGCGCGTAATTGTATTACGACCGATCCCCAGCAACTGTGCTGCTTCGATTCGACGCCCGCCCGTGTGGTGCAATGCCCGGGCAATCAACGTTCCTTCGAAACGCTGCATGAGCTGCGCATAAATGGCGTGAGCCGCATCCTGTCCATGGACGGAGGCTTCGAGGAGCATCGCATCCACCAACACCGCCAGCTGATCTGTCCATTCGGCACCTAGGCTGATCGGTGCTGACACCGAGGTCTGGGCCGGCGTTGTCATGACCGCCGTTTCGGTCATCGGGATACCCGACGCCTCCTGGCGCAGCTCGGGCGGCAGATCGTTGATGTCGACCGTCTGCCCGGGCGCCATTACTGTGAGCCAGTGGCACAGGTTTTCCAGCTGACGGACGTTACCCGGGAAGGGCAACGAGGTCAGATAGGCCATGGCCGCTGGCGTCAGCTGTTTCGGCTCGCCACCGAGTTCTCGCGCACTCCGCGCCAAAAAGTGCATGGCCAGATCCGGGATATCCTCGCGGCGCTCCTTGAGCGGCGGCAAGCGCAAACGAATCACATTCAGGCGGTGAAACAGGTCTTCACGGAAGAGGCCCTGACGCACCCGCTCTTCGAGGTTCTGGTGCGTGGCGGCAATCACTCGGACGTTGGATTTGATCGATTGATGCCCCCCCACCCGATAGTAGTGGCCATCGGACAGCACCCGCAACAACCGGGTTTGCAGCTCCGATGGCATATCGCCGATTTCATCCAGGAACAACGTGCCGCCATCGGCTTCTTCAAACCGGCCGCGGCGCTGCGTGGCGGCCCCGGTAAAGGCACCTCGCTCATGGCCAAAGAGTTCGGATTCCAGCAGATCACGCG
>NZ_JBIJFP010000031.1:0-6322 GCF_057744235.1 Fluviibacter sp.
GCGGCACCGGCCGGTCTCGAATCCTGGTTCGGGGATGGCATATGTCTGGCACCCGCCAGCCAACCGTCATCTCCGATTTGCGAACCCAATTTTTCGTTTTTACCTGTCATAGTGCAATGATAATCAAGAGTCATCAGAATCTAATGACAAGCAGCGGCTTTTTGTGTAATTTACGGCCATCTATCTTAGAAAGCCTGCTATGCGCACGACACCGATGCTCGCTGCTGTCATGATCTCTGCACTACTCAGTCTGACCGCCTGTCAAACCACCCAGAGCAACGGCCAGCCACTTACTGATAGCCAGGTGGTCAGCAAACGCGAAGCCATTCTGAAGATGGCAAGGACGGGGGTTGACGAACTGATCCGCCAGAATCCGAAGGTCGCCGAAGAGATTCGTAGTGCGGCCGGTTATGCCGTGTTCAATGCCACCAACGTCAACATTATTCTGGTGGTGCTCTCTAACGGTGACGGTGCGCTATTTCAGCCCGGCCAGAAACCGGTTTTCATGATGGAGCGTAAAGCCGGAGAAGGTGCCGGCGCCGGCTACCAGAAACAATACCAGGTCATCATCTTCAAGAATGAAGATGCAATCAAGCAGTTCACGGCCGCCAATGGCGTTGGTGGTGATGTGAATGCCAACATCTCCGCAGGTTCCGGTGGGATGCAACGTTCCATCAACCCGAATGTCTCGACCTACCTGGTCGGTCAATCGGGGTATGACCTGCAAGCCAACTGGGGTGGCTCGGTATACACCCCCAACGACACCCTGAACAATCCCGACATCCGCGGCGGCTACTAACGCATCAGATATCGTCGCCGTCACCATCATCGACGGCGACGACAGGATCGATGGGTGTCTCCGGCTGTGCATGGATGTTGTAGCTGTCACGCAGCACGCAGTTGCGCACGAAATCAATCGAGCTACGTAAGGTGTAATAATCGCTGGCAACCGATTTAGGCACCTTCATACCCAATGCCTCCCGCTCCATGCTATCCAGCTGGGCTAGATACTGCACTTTCTGCCCCGGATCGTAGGCCGTCACCAGCGACTGCTCGAAAAACTTCAACGCCCCATACATCCGATTGATGCGGCCCCGTACCCGGTTCTTATGATAATTGGGCATGGAACGGATCACCGGGTACGCCACCGCAAAAAACGGTAGCATCGTAATCACCAGGCGGCGAATGAATTCCGCCAGCCAGAAGGGGAGGACCTCCATCAATAGCGGCGTACCTTTCTCGTAGAAGATCTCTGCCTCTTTGCTCCGGTGCTGACTGCTATCCATGAATACCGGAAACTGCCCCTCTTTAGAGAAAAAGCTTTCTTTGCCATTAATATCTCTAGCTGCCATCAGGAATAGAGTCTGGATCGCCGGATGCAAACGTTCATCGATCAATATCTCTGTCGTCGTTGCAATCATCGGGTATGACATCGCTGGCCGATTGGTGGGCAAATCGAGCGCGCCCTCAGGTATTGTGACCATTTCAATCGCTGAAACCATCCGTGCATAAGCTTCGGCTCGCTCAAACTCTGATAATTGCAAGCCTTCAACCTTCAGTAGTTTCTGCACATTCGGCGATTCATACGTATCCACAATACATACCGCGTCCAGCCCGCCTGCACGCAGCATCTCAACAGCTTGTTCATCGGGGTATTCTTTAAATTTAGAAAGACCTCCTGTAATACCATTGAGCCTGAGCATTTCTTGCATCAGCATATGGGTACCACTATTCGGGGTACCCATATTGACCTTATGACTGAGAATCAAGGTTTCGCGCTCTTTGATCGGAAGCGGAACCGGGCTGCGATAAAAACACCAGAGCGGCTGATAATTGATACTGCCTAGGGTCTGGATGCCTTTGGCGCGATAAGGAGCCGCACCTGCCATGACGAATCCCGCCATGACCCGGTCCTGTAGATCCTGCAACCGATGAACATTTTCTACGGACCCCTCCGTAGGTACCAAATGTAACGTAACGCCACGTTCTGCAAAATAGCTCGCGTACTTTTTACCAAGCGCTTCATTTGAACTGCCGGCAGGGCCTGTTGCGGCCCATATCTGACGGGGAGGTGCCGGGTCGGCAATCCATAATGCCCCCACCAGAATCACCAGCAGAATCGTCAGTGCGGGCCAGGTCTCCTGCACAAAGGACTTGAGATCTTTCCAACCATCAATCATGGTTTCGCGTATCGCGATGATCTGATCCTGCACATCCTCCCGAAACGTCGCCATAGACTCCCCGCTTAATCTGCCGCCATGCGTAAAACCGAAGACTAACGGATAATTGGTTTTTTTGCTTCAAATCACCTCGCCATGTCCGGTCTGTTTCCCTGGCTCCCCGTGCCGCTCCAGTTTGTCGGCCTGCTAATTCTGTCGAATGTGTTTATGACATTCGCCTGGTATGCCCACCTGCGCAATCTGTCGGACAAACCCTGGTGGATTGCGGCACTCGTCAGCTGGGGTATTGCGCTGGCCGAATACCTCTTTCAGGTGCCGGCGAACCGGATCGGCCATACCGAGTTTTCTCTAGCCCAGCTCAAGATCACCCAGGAAGTGATTACCCTGATGGTTTTTGTGCCGTTCTCCGTACTTTATATGGGGGAAGGTATCAAGCTGGACTATCTCTGGGCCGGTCTGTGTCTGATGGGCGCTGTTTACTTCATTTTCCGCAGTTAACGTGCCCATGGCTCAACACCCGACACAAACCCACCCTGCCCCCCATCAAACACCGACCCGTGTCGCTGTTGCGGCTTGCTTTGGCACCTTTCTCGAATGGTATGACTTTCTGACCTTTGCCGCCCTCGCGGTCTGGTTCGGCCCTTTGTTTTTCCCACCGGAAAACCCCACGACTGCGCTTCTTGCCAGCCTCGCCACCTTTGGCGCCGGCATGATCGTCCGCCCACTCGGCGCCGCCTTCTTTGGCTCCCTGGGTGACCGGATCGGGCGACGCAAGGTGTTCATGATCACCATCGCCCTGATGGGGGGTGCGACCTTGGCGGTAGGGCTACTACCCACCTATGCCCAAGCCGGGCTATGGGCGCCCGCCCTGCTGGTCACCCTTCGCCTGTTGCAGGGCTTGTCCGCAGGCGGTGAAATTGGCGGCAGTGCGGTCTATCTGACAGAACATGCTCCCGTAAAAAATCGCGGGCTCTTTACCAGTGTTCTGCAACTCATGGGTCCGCTGGGCATTCTGGCCTCCACCCTCCAGATTGCCCTACTGCAACAGCTGTTGAGTACGGATGAGTTCATGCGCTGGGGCTGGCGCGTGCCCTTCTGGATCTCGCTCGTACTGCTGCTGATCTCTCTGAAAGTCCGGGCCGCGCTCCACGAAACACCCATCTTTCATGCCCTACAGGCCAGAGCAGCGCTCACACAAACCCCACTGCGAGACTGCTTCAGAGACCGGCAAACACTCGCACGGATGGGGCTGCTCTTTCTCTGCATATCCGCCGGTGGTGGGATTCTCTTCTTCTCCGCCCAGGTCTACAGCGGTGTCTTCCTTAAAACCGTGGCGGGATTCGAAGACGCGCACAGCAGCCTGCTCGTTGCCATCGGTACGGCCGTGCTTTTTCCCCTGACATTGCTGGCCGGCTGGTTGTCGGACCACATCGGGCGCCGCAAGGTAGTCCTGAGCGGGTTACTCCTCGGCGCGTGCAGCATTCTGCCAGTATTCCATGGCTGGCTTAGCTCGGGGCCTGAACACACATCCATGGCCGTTGGGCTGATGGTCATCATGACACTACCGCTGGCGCTGGTCACTGGCCCACAGACCGCATTACTGGCCGAACTGTTTCCTGCCCGCACCCGCTATAGCGCAGCGGCCCTGCCCCATAACCTGGCAGCCGGCTGGGTCGGCGGTTTATTACCTTTTGTGATTACCCTGATTAACGATCAGACCGGCAATCCACTAGCCGGCCTCTGGTATCCGGCGATTTTTCTCGGCGTCGCGTTTGCCGTGGGCCTACGTTATTTGCCGGAAACACGGGGCGTGGATCTGAGCCGCTAACTGCCATTAGCCCCAGCTACGTACCCGGCCAGTATCGATGTGCACAAACTGCTCCGAAGGGTAGTAACCGACACCGCCGGCCGCCAGGGACAAGGCGGCATCGCGCAGTTCTGCCAGCGGCACGCCGGGCAGGCGCACATCAATCGCCTTACCTTCCATGTGCAGGCTGCGCTTAGCCACACCGCCACCACGCGAGTTACGCAGATGGCTATTGGTTTCCGGGCACCGATATCCGGAAATCACTTCAAATGACCGTGGAGATTTACTCCCCAGCAACTGTTGAACCTGATGCAGTAGATCAAATAACTGGGGATCCATCTGCCCTACCGTCCCGGAATAATGATCGCGCAAGAATCGATTCAACGAGCGCATGGCATCCGGCACATACTGATCGTTCACGGCATACACCAGATCCAGTCGCTCCCGGGTGTGCGTGTGATTAAACGCCAACGTCCGTTGTAGCCCGGACAACATCGCCGGACCCACTGTTGCCTGCTGCGCTGACGGCGTGTAAGCCGCTCGGGCCACGCCGGTAAAAGGCAGCGCAATACCACCGGCTGTCCATTTGGCAGCCTGACGGAAAAACTGCCGGCGATCATGTTTATGCATCTTCATCATTTCATTTTAGTCTAATCGGGCCACTTTGCCAGTGTCATGGCCTGAACCACGCTGCACTGAGTGACTGTATTTGGCCAAAGCCGCCTGCAGACGTTTGTCATGCCCGTAAATATCCGCGTAGAAGTAAATGGCGCCGCCTCGCTGTTTCACAATAGCCGTACCGTAGGCAATGACCACCATGATGGGCGTTTTAAGGCGAATCGTCCTGGACGTTCCGCTCTCCATGGCATCGCGGATCTTCTCGGTCGTCCATTCCGGCTCGCCCTTCAGGACAAACTCCGCCAGGGCAACCGGGGCTTCGACCCGGATACAACCATGGCTGAAATCGCGTCGGTCACGCTGAAACAGCCCGACGGATGGCGTATGGTGCATGTAGATATTGTCGTTGTTCGGGAAAATGAACTTGATATCTCCCAGTGCATTCTGGGCGCCGGGCCGCTGACGGATGCGCGCCTGACCACTCTGCAATGCCGCCAGTTGTGCATCATCCAGGTGCGTTACTACCTCACCTGACCGAGTGACAATTTCGAAGCCCTGACGGTCGAAATATCCGGGATCGCGTCGCAATTTCGGCACGGTTTCTGATCGGGTGATTGATGGCGGGACGTTCCAGTACGGACTGAATTCAATGGCCCGCATCTGCTCATTAAACATCGGAGTCTGCGTATTGAGCGACTTGCCGACAATCACATTCATCTGTAATGGAATCTGCACCTGATCACCGTTAACTTCCAGTCCGCGCAATTCGAACTCCGGCAGATTCACCACCAGCATGCGTTTATCTGCCGAGAGCGGTGTCCAGCGTAGGCGCTCCAGGGTCAGCACAATCTGTTCAACGCGGGCAGAAGGCTTTACGTTCAGCTGTTCGAACGTCCCTTTACCAATCACGCCATCCGGGTTCAAGCCATGACGCTTCTGAAACTGCTTGACGCCATCGACCAGCGCCCCCTGATAGCGCTCAGGGGGCTCAAAGCCTTGTGGCAAATCGCCCAGCGCCATGAGGCGGGCGGCCAGTGCATGCGTCCCGGCGTAGGCACTGCCGGGCTCCAGTTTGGCGGCAGGCAATCCTGCTAAGGGCTGAACCCATGCCGGATTGCCTTCGAGGGCACGATAACGCGCCAACCAGGGCAAAAGCGCCTGATACAGGGGAAACGTTGGGGTCGCGGCACGCACCGCCTGATCCAGATTGCCCGCTGCCATTGCGGCATTCAAGGTGGCCGTCACATCCAGAGACTTGGGTGGCACATCAAAGTTGGCATACACGCTCCGCGGATCTACACGCCCGTAATGCAGGTCATGCAGATAGCGCGTCATCGCCGCCGACAGCGCTGCCTCTAATGGCGCGGCGTTAGAAGCGAGGCCCGGCTGATTGATCGCCTGAGCCAATCGGGCCGCATCGTAATCCGCAGGATCCAAGCCCTCTCGATCCGCCTGGGCCAGTATCTGTACCGCAGACTTGGCCAGAGGCGTTGGCCGGCCCTCCACAACCCAGGTGCCATGGCGTAGGCCATCGGCCGCAAAGACCGGCGCACAGACCAACCCGGCACCGACCAATAAACCCGCAACCGTATTTTTCCAGACTGCGCCAACGGCCATGAAGGACTCCTTAATTTGCATAAAGATCATTGTGCCGCATTTCCAGCCATTTCCACGCGTTTCCGGTGAGCAGCCCAGCAGGTGCTTTGAGCTAGCAACC
>NZ_JBIJFP010000032.1:0-6001 GCF_057744235.1 Fluviibacter sp.
GGTCTCAAGTTCGACCAGCTGATTGATCTCTGCGGCATGGATTATCTGACTTACGGCGGCAAAGAGCCGCATTCGCAGCGCTTTGCCGTTGTGGTGCATCTGCTGTCGGTTGAGTTAAACCAACGCCTTCGAGTGCGCGTTTACGCACCGGATGCCCAGATGCCCGTGGTAGATTCGCTGGTCGATGTCTGGACAGCTGCTAACTGGTTCGAACGCGAAGCTTTCGACCTGTACGGTATTCTGTTCGTCAATCACCCGGATCTGCGTCGTATTCTGACCGATTACGGCTTTGTCGGTCACCCGTTCCGCAAGGATTTCCCGGTTTCGGGCTACGTTGAAATGCGTTACGACGATGAGCAGAAGCGTGTCATCTATCAACCTGTCACCATCGAGCCGCGCGAAAATACGCCACGGGTTGTGCGTGAAGAAACCTACGGCGAACCTGCGCGTTAATCGCGGGTTCACTTTTACAGATCAGTACGGACCTAACCGGACATCCAGGATCGCAGCATGTCAGAGATTCGTAACTACACATTGAACTTTGGTCCCCAGCACCCTTCGGCACACGGTGTGCTGCGTCTCGTGCTGGAGCTGGATGGTGAAACCGTCGAGCGTGCCGACCCGCATATTGGTCTGCTGCATCGTGCGACAGAAAAACTGGCTGAAACCCGCACCTGGGTTCAGTCCGTGCCTTATATGGATCGTCTGGACTACGTGTCCACGATGTGTAACGAGCACGCTTACTGTCTGGCCATTGAAAAGCTGCTAGGTGTGCAGGTGCCGGAGCGTGCCCAGTATATTCGCGTGATGTTCGACGAAGTCACCCGCCTGCTCAATCACCTGCTGTGGATCGGCTGTCACGGTCTGGACGTGGGTGCCATGACCATGGCGCTGTATACCTTCCGTGATCGTGAAGATCTGATGGACGTGTACGAATCCGTATCGGGTGCCCGTCTGCACGCTGCGTATTTCCGTCCGGGTGGTGTGTACCGCGATCTGCCGGATGTCATGCCGAAATATGAAGTCTCGCGCTGGAAAGATGCCAAGCGCGTTGCCGAGCTGAACGAGAACCGTCAGGGTTCGCTGCTCGACTTCCTCGAAGACTTTACCAATCGCTTCCCGAAGTATCTGGATGATTACCATACCCTGCTGACCGACAACCGGATCTGGAAACAGCGTCTGGTGGACATCGGTGTGGTGACCCCGGAACGTGCCCTGAATATGGGTCTTACGGGTCCGATGCTGCGTGGATCGGGTATTGCCTGGGATCTGCGCAAGAAGCAGCCGTATGAAGTGTATGACCGTCTGGATTTCGATATCCCGGTCGGTACGAATGGTGACTCCTACGACCGTTACCTGGTTCGTATGGAAGAGATGGCGCAATCCAACCGCATTATCAAACAATGCATCACTTGGCTGCGTGCCAATCCTGGCCTGGTTATGAGTAATGACTACAAGGTTGCGCCACCGCCGCGCGAAGCCATGAAGTCAAACATGGAAGAGCTGATTCACCACTTCAAGCACTTTACGGAAGGTGTTCACGTGCCCGAAAACGACTGCTATGCGGCTATCGAGCATCCGAAGGGTGAGTTCGGCATCTATGCATCGTCGGACGGTGCCAACAAGCCGTACCGCTTGAAGATTCGTGCGCCGGGCTTTGCCCATCTGTCGGCGCTGGAAGAGATGTCGCGTGGTCACATGATCGCCGACGTGGTCACGATTATCGGGACCCAGGATATCGTTTTTGGTGAGGTTGATCGCTGATGCTGACTCAGGAAACCCTCGCGCGTTTTGATCGCGAAGTTGCCAAGTACCCGGCAGAACAGAAACAGTCGGCCGTTATGGCCTGCCTGACGCTTGCTCAGGTAGAAAAGGGCTGGCTGGATAAAGACACGATTGCCGAAGTGGCGGCGTATCTGGATATGCCCGCGATTGCTGCGGAAGAAGTGGCGACGTTCTACAACATGTACAACCTCAAGCCAGTCGGTAAGTACAAGCTAGCGGTCTGTACCTGTATTCCCTGTGCGTTGTCCGGTGGTCGTGATGCTGCACTGTACCTGGCCGAACGACTCGGTATCGAACTAGGTCAGACAACGGCCGATGGTCGTTTTACACTGGTTGAAAGCGAATGCCAGGGTGCCTGCGGTGATGCACCGGTGGCACTGGTCAATAATCACAGTATGCGCAGCTTTCTGACACCGGATAAGCTGGATCAACTGCTTGAGGAGCTGAAGTAATGGCGATGCTCGGTTCCATCAATCCGATTATGACTGCTGGCTGGCAGGGTGATGCCGGCTGGGGTATCGACGCCTACATCAAGCGCGGCGGCTACGAAGCCCTCAAAAAAGTGCTGTCTGAAAAGATGCCGCCGGAAGGTGTGATTGCTGAAGTCAAGAAGTCTGTTCTGCGCGGTCGTGGCGGCGCCGGCTTCCCGACGGGCCTGAAGTGGAGCTTTATGCCCCGCACCATGCCGGGCGACAAATACATCTGCTGTAACACTGATGAAGGCGAACCGGGGACCTTCAAGGATCGCGATATCATGCGTTATGACCCGCATTCGGTCATTGAAGGCATGATTATTGGTGCCTATGCCATGGGTGCGACCCGTGGTTACAACTATATCCACGGCGAAATCTACGAACTCTACGAGCGCTTTGAAGCCGCATTGGCTGAAGCGCGTGCCGCCGGTTTCCTGGGTCAGAACATTCTGGGTAGCGATCACTCGTTCGAGCTGTTTGCACACCATGGTTACGGTGCTTACATTTGCGGTGAAGAAACCGCACTGCTGGATTCGATTGAAGGCAAGAAGGGTCAGCCCCGCTTCAAGCCGCCGTTCCCGGCCTCGTTTGGTCTATATGGCCGTCCGACGACGGTCAACAATACCGAGACCTTTGCCTCGGTGCCGTTCATTATCCGTCTGGGGGCCGACAACTTCCTTAACGCCGGTAAGGAAAACAACGGTGGTACGAAGCTGTTCTCGATCTCGGGCCATGTGGAGCGTCCGGGTAACTACGAGATCCCGCTGGGTACGCCGTTCTCGACGCTGCTGGAAATGGCGGGTGGTATGCGCGGTGGTCGCAAGCTGAAGGCGGTGATCCCGGGTGGATCATCATCACCGGTGCTGCCTGGCGATATCATGATGCAATGTACGATGGACTACGATTCCATTGCCAAAGCTGGTTCGATGCTGGGCTCGGGCGCTGTCATTGTGATGGACGAAACCGTCTGTATGGTCGACGTGCTGAACCGCCTGTCGTTCTTCTATCACGAAGAATCCTGTGGTCAGTGTACGCCGTGCCGCGAAGGCACCAACTGGCTGTATCAGATTGTCCACCGTATCGAAAACGGTCAGGGCAAGATGGAAGATCTGGATCTGCTGTTGTCGATCTGCGGCAACATTTGCGGCCGCACAATTTGTGCCCTGGGTGATGCTGCGGCATTCCCGGTCATGAGCTTCCTCAAGCATTTCCGTTCGGAGTTCGAATACCACATTCAGCACAAGACCTGTCTGGTGCCGAAAGAGGTGCAGCGCTCCGGTAGTACCTTCCACAGACATCCGAACGCCGCCTGACCGGGCGTCCCGCTTCATTCATAGATCTGATTTCGCGAGTCGCACATGCTAGAAATTGAAATCGACGGCAAAAAGGCCCAGGTAGCAGACGGTTCAACCGTCATGGATGCTGCCGGCCAGCTGGGTATCTACATTCCGCACTTCTGTTATCACAAGAAGCTGTCGATTGCGGCGAACTGCCGGATGTGTCTGGTTCAGGTAGAAAAAGCGCCGAAGCCGCTGCCGGCCTGCGCAACACCTGTGACCAATGGCATGAAGGTGTTCACCCATTCTGATCTGGCTGTGAAGGCCCAGAAGGGCGTGATGGAGTTTCTGCTGATCAACCACCCGCTGGATTGCCCGATCTGCGATCAGGGCGGTGAATGTCAGCTGCAGGATCTGGCCGTGGGTTATGGTCAGTCCGGTTCGCGCTTTACCGAAGAAAAACATGTGGTTTTCCACAAGAATGTTGGCCCGCTGATTTCGATGGAAGAAATGAGCCGCTGCATTCACTGTACCCGTTGCGTACGTTTCGGCCAGGAAGTGGCCGGCGTCATGGAATTGGGCATGGTTAACCGCAACGTCCATTCCGAAATCACCACCTTTGTCGGTAAGACCGTCGATTCCGAGCTGTCGGGCAACATGATCGATATCTGTCCGGTGGGTGCGTTGACCTCGAAGCCGTTCCGTTATTCGGCCCGGACCTGGGAACTGCAGCGTCGCAAGTCGGTGTCGCCGCATGACTCGACAGGTGCCAACGTCACCGTTCAGGTCAAGGGTGATGTGGTCAAGCGCGTGCTGCCGCTCGATAATGAAAACGTTAACGAATGCTGGATCTCCGATAAGGATCGCTTCTCGTACGAAGGTCTGAATAGTGCGGATCGTCTGCTGAAGCCGATGCTGAAGCAGGGCGGTCAATGGCAGGAAGTGGAGTGGAACGAAGCCCTGGATTATGTGGCTCACGGTCTGCGCACGATTGCCAAGGATGCCGGTGGCGACCAGATCGCAACCGTTGTCAGCCCGCATGCCACGCTGGAAGAAATGGCCCTGGCGGGTCGTATCACCCGTGCACTGGGTTCGGACAACATCGATTTCCGTCTGCGTCAGCAGGATTTCCGCGCTGATGCACAACGCCCGGGTGCCGCACCGTGGCTGGGTCTGCCGCTGGCTGATCTGAGCAATGTGGATGCCGCTCTGATTGTTGGCGGCTTTCTGCGTAAGGATTCACCGCTGGTCGCTCAGCGTCTGCGTTACGCTGCACGAAACGGTGCCGAAGTTTTCTCGGTCAATGTCAGCAGCGATGACTCGCTCATCAAGCATGCCGGCATGATTTATACGCCACCAGGTCAGCTGGTGGCGGCGCTGGCCGGCGTTGTTCGTGCGGCTGCCGATATCAAGGGAGTTCAGGCATCTGCCCTGGCAGCCACCGGCAATGCCGGTGCGCTGGAGCAGCAGATTGCCACAGCACTGATCGGTGATGGCGAAGGCGCGCCGCGTGCCATTCTGCTGGGTAATCTGGCACAACAGCATGTTGATTACTCGCTGCTCGAGCAGTTAGCCGGTGAGCTGGCGACCATCACGGGTGCTGCTGCCGGTACGGTGGGTGAAGCCGCCAACTCGGTCGGCGGTTACGTTGCCAAAGCCTACCCGCAACAGGGTGGTCGTGACGCATCGCGTCTGTTTGCCGAACCACGCAAGGCCTATGTTTTGTTCGGTTGTGAACCGTCGCTGGATGTGGCCAACCCGGCCCAGGCGCTGCGTGCCCTGAATGCTGCAGATATGGTTGTGCAGTTCGCGACCTTCAAGGATGCCGACGCCATGGCGTATGCCGATGTGCTGCTGCCGCTGTCGCCGTATACCGAAACCTCCGGCACCTTTATCAACAATGAAGGCCGCGTGCAATCCTTCGTTGGCGTTGTCAAGCCGGCCGGCCAATCGCGTCCGGGCTGGAAGCTGCTGCGCGTACTCGGCAACCTGCTCGACGTCGAGCGTTTTGATTACCTGAGCAGCGAAGACGTGCGTAACGACATTCTTGGCACTGACAGTGTTCTGCCGGAAGGGTCGCTGGCGCGTGTGTTGCCGGTCATGGACACTGCACCGACGGTGGTTGCCGGTAATGGTCTGCAGCGTATTGCCGATGTGCCCATTTACTTCGCGGATGCGCTGGTGCGTCGCTCACCATCGCTGCAGAAGACCCGCGATGCACAGGCCCCGGTTGCCCGCATGAGTGCGGCCACACTGGCTGGCGTTGGTGCTGCTGATGGCGGCTCGGTGCGCGTCAAGGGTAGTGAAGGCGCTGCGGTACTGAATGCCGTACTCGATATCACCGTGCCGGATGGTTGCGTCCGCATCGCTGCGGCGCATCCGTCGACAGCGACCATCGGTGCCTTGAATGACATGATCGTTGTGGAGTGTGTCTGATGGATGCCCTGATTCAAGTTGGTCAAAATC
>NZ_JBIJFP010000033.1:0-4193 GCF_057744235.1 Fluviibacter sp.
GTCAAGTAAACACCCACACCTATCGGTTGTCTAATTTGTTAAAGATCAGTTCCGCTAACTTCAACTCAACGTCGCCGTCAGCAGAGAAGCGAGACTATAGCAATCAAAAATTACTCTGTCAACACTTTTCACTACGAAATTTAATTTTGGGATCCAAAACCGAATTTCAAGCCCCTGAAGTGTTGTTCCTCATCCACAGATTCGGATCACGTCAGGAGGGGGCGAACTTTACACACTGTTTTCGCGGGGCGCAACCCCCTGCGGCCACTTTTCTTCAAAAAGCCTGCAAACAGGCGTCAATCCGCCTTTTCAGGATTTCAGGCCACGCTCACCCGGGCGAACTTACGCTTACCCACCTGCAGTACCACCACCGTACCGGCAGCCAGCTGCAGCGCCTTGTCGGCCACCTTCTCGCCGTCGGCACGCACGCCACCCCCGTCAATCTGGCGGAAGGCTTCCGACGTACTGGTCACTAGACCGGCTTGTTTTAGTGCCTGGGCCACGCCCACACCCGCCCCCGAAGTCTCGATCGTCATTTCGGCGATATCGTCCGGAATGCCGCCCTGGCGGAAGCGGTTCTCGAAATCCGCCAGCGCATCCTTGGCCGCTTGCGCGCCATGGAAGCGACCTACCAGCTCGTCGCACAACAACACCTTGATGTCACGCGGATTCCGCCCGCCGGCGATCTCTTCCTTGAACTTGGCAATCTCGGCTTCGCTGCGGAACGACAGCAGCTCGAAATAACGCCACATCAGCACATCGGACACCGACATCAGCTTGCCGAACATCTCATTCGGTGCATCGGTGATACCCACGTAGTTACCCAGCGACTTCGACATCTTGTTCACGCCATCCAGGCCTTCCAGCAGCGGCATGGTCAGAATGCACTGCGGGCTCTGACCGTAATGCTTCTGCAGCTCACGCCCCATGAGCAGGTTGAACTTCTGATCCGTCCCCCCCAGCTCGATATCGGCCTTCATGGCCACCGAATCGTAGCCCTGACACAGCGGATAGAGGAATTCGTGAATCGCGATCGGCTGGTTATTACCGTAGCGCTTGGAGAAATCGTCGCGCTCCAGCATGCGCGCTACGGTGTTCTGCGCCGCCAACTTGATCATGCCGGCCGCACCCAGCTCGTTAAACCAGCTCGAGTTAAAACAGATCTGCGTCTTGGCCGGATCCAGAATGCGGAACACCTGCTCCTGATACGTCTTGGCGTTTTCTTCCACCTGCTCGCGCGTCAGCGGTGGGCGGGTGGTGTTCTTCCCGGTCGGGTCACCAATCATGCCGGTGAAGTCGCCAATCAGGAACATCACCTGATGCCCCAAATCCTGGAAATGACGCAGCTTGTTGATCAGCACGGTATGGCCCAGATGCAGATCGGGTGCCGTCGGGTCAAAGCCCGCCTTCACGCGCAGTGGTTGGCCTTTCTTGAGCTTCTCGACCAGCTCGGCCTCCACCAGCAGTTCGTCCGAACCGCGCTTGATCAGCGCCAGCGCATCCTTGATATGTGGTTCCAAAATACGACTCCGAAAACAGATTGCCGCGCCCACCGGCGAGACAACAGCTTTGTTAGACTGCAGTTGTAATCAATCGGCACACATTTTACCCAACCCACAGGGGAACCGGCTTGAATTCTTCCGCGAGTAACGATCCGCACCCGTCCAGCGCAGACGCGCGCCACTTCATCGGCCTCATGTCAGGCACCAGCCTGGATGGCGTCGATGCTGTCCTCATGCGCCAGGACGCCAGCACGGGTGCCCGCATGATACTGGTCGGCCATCACTTCATCGCCATGCCCTACGGCCTGCGCCAGGAGCTTCTCGCCCTGCAGAGCCCGCAAGAGAACGAACTGCACCGCAGCCAGATCGCCGGCCAGGCGCTGGTCGAGTGCTACGTGCAGGCCATTGCTGCGCTCCTGCAAAAAACAGGCATCGATCCTGCACAGATCGCCGCCATTGGTGCCCACGGCCAAACCATTCGTCACCAACCCGCCAGCGGCTACTCGATCCAGCTCAATGCGCCGCATGCACTGGCTGAAGCCACCGGCATCACCGTGATCAGCGACTTCCGCCAGCGCGACATTGCTGCCGGCGGCCAGGGTGCGCCGCTGGTCCCCGTGTTTCACGCCAGCGTCTTTAATCAGGCACGCCAGAAAGGCGGCTGCATCATCGCCAACATCGGCGGCATGGCCAACCTCACCTACCTGCCCCCTCCCGGCTCCGAGGCTCGCGTCACCGGCTTCGATTGCGGCCCGGGCAACGTGCTCATGGATGCCTGGGTGGAGGTGCACACCGGCGAACGATTTGACCGCGATGGCAACTTTGCCGCCAACGGCACCGTCAACGCGGCACTGCTCGCCCAGCTGCTCACACACGAATTTCTGGTCGCCGCGCCGCCCAAAAGCTGCGGTCGCGAGCAATTCAATCTGGAATGGATCCGTGCACAGGCCGACGCCCACTTGCTCAGCCCGGAAGACGTCCAGGCCACACTCCTGGCCTTTACCGCCCGCACCCTGGCCGATGCCGTCCGCCATCATTGCGGGCCGGCCGTCGAACTGCTGGTCTGCGGTGGTGGTGCCTATAACCCGCAACTCATGCAGGCCCTGGCCAATGAGTTGCCGGACATGACGGTGGACACCACCGCCCGCTACGACATGGACCCCAGCATCATCGAAGCTGCGGCCTTTGCCTGGCTGGCGCAGCGGACCCTCGATGGTTTACCGGGCAATCTGAGCGCGGTCACTGGTGCCGCCGGCCCGCGCATTCTGGGCAATATTACGCCCGCCTGAGACCGAACGAGTGAGGCGGAGCGTCTGGAAGGCCCGGCGCTCAACGACTACAAAAAGCGTCGAAATCGCGCCAAACCTTCCGCACGCTCCGCTAGGAACCTACAGCGGATTTGCGTTTGGATGAGTCAGAGTGCTAGGCGCCCTGCGCGCAACGACCGAGACATATCTGGTAGATAGGCGAGTGAGTGAGCACAGCGCAACAACGCAATCTGCTCAGCCCAGACGCAAATCAAACAGAGAACGATGAGCCGCAACCGCAGGTGGACGTCGCATTCGGATTGCGAATCACAAACTGCGAACCCTGCAGCCCTTCGGTGTAATCAATCTCGGCACCCACCAGATACTGGTAGCTCATCGAATCGATCAGCAGCGTAACGCCGCCCTTTTCAACGGGCGTGTCGTCGTCGTTGACGTCTTCATCGAAAGTAAAACCGTACTGGAAGCCCGAGCAGCCGCCACCCGTCACGAACACGCGCAGCTTGAGGTTCGGGTTGTTTTCTTCGGCGATCAGATCACGCACCTTTTCAACGGCGGCATCGGTGAACGTTAGAAATTCTGTAGAAACTTCTGCGACTTCAGTCATGGCAATACTCCAGCAAAACAGTCAGATACCTTATTTAAGCACAAAGCCCGGGAAATAAAACCCCTAAACAACCAAGGGTATGTAGATCACCGTCACAGCCCATCAGGGCAGCACCGGCACCTGGTTAATACCTGTGGTCTCATCCAGCCCGAACAGCAGGTTCATATTCTGCACCGCCTGCCCCGCCGCCCCCTTCACCAGGTTATCGATCACGGACAGAATCACCAGCGTATCGCCACCCTGCGGACGATGAACGGCAATGCGGCACACATTCGAGGCGCGCACCGAACGGGTTTCCGGGTGCTTGCCGGCCGGCAGCACATCGACAAAGGCCTCGCCCTGGTAGCGATCCTCGAACAGCTTCTGGAAATCGGCTTCCTTGGTGATACGCGCATACAGCGTGGCATGAATGCCGCGAATCAGCGGTGTCAGGTGCGGCACAAACGTCAGTCCTACCTCTTTGCCGGCGGCCACCGACAAGCCCTGACGAATCTCTGGCAGATGGCGGTGGCCCGACACGCCATAGGCCTTGAAGTTATCGCCGGCTTCGGCAAACAGCGTATGTACTTCGGCCTTGCGCCCGGCGCCCGACACGCCCGACTTGGCATCCGCCACCAGCGAGCTCGTATCCACCACCCCCGCCTCAATCAGCGGCAGGAAACCCAGCTGTACGGCCGTCGGGTAGCAGCCCGGGTTGGCGATCAGCTGCGCATTCTTCACGGCGGCGCGGTTGATCTCCGGCAGGCCGTATACGGCCTTGGCCACCCAATCCGGGCTCGCATGCGTCATGCCGTACCATTGCTCCCAGGTCGGAATATC
>NZ_JBIJFP010000034.1:0-2905 GCF_057744235.1 Fluviibacter sp.
GCATGGATGAACACACAACCAGGATTGCGCGGCCGCCCCAGTGTGGCGGTACTCGTGCATCGGCACCACTTTGTGAATGGCGACACCGGTTGGCTAGATGATTTACTGAACCGCTTTGCCGGGCGGGGTATCAATGCCTATGCCGTGTTTGGGCAACGCCTCGACGCCAATGGACTCAAAGCACTTTATGCAGCCCAGAATGCGGCGCAAAAGGTCGAACAGCCTGGGGCGCGGCCGGATGTGGTTGTCATCCATCAGTTGGTGAGCCAGCCGGCAGAACTGCAGGCCTTGTTCACGCGCTGGAATACCCCGGCACTGCTGGCCGTGCCTTACCGTCAGGGCGATGTGCAGGCGTGGCAAGCGGATAAAAGCGGCATCCGTCAGACCGATGTGCCGTACTACCTGGTTCAACCGGAAGCGGCGGGCGCAGTCGATCCCCTGGTGATTGCAGCCCATCCGCCCGAAGGACAACCCGTACAACTGATCGACCGACAGGCTGATGCACTGGTGGGCAAAGCCCAGCGCTTGATCGCGTTGCAGAAACCCCCCGCAGCAGACAAACGACTGAGTCTCATGGTGTACAATTACCCAGCGGGAGGCGCTAACTTTGGCGCTTCTTTTCTCAATGTGCCACGCAGCCTGGAGTCTGTATCGGCAGCCCTGGCGAAGGCGGGTTACCAGACACAGACGCAACAGGAATCCTGGTGGATCAACCAGCTGCAACCCTTGTTGCAAGCCTACTACGACCCAGCCCATTTGCCGGCCCTGCTGGCCGCGGATCAGGCCGATGTGTTGCCCGTCCGTCAGTACCAACAATGGTTTGATGCGCTGGCACCAACGGCGCGTGAGCGAATCACCCGTTACTGGGGGGCGCCGGCAAGCAGCCACTTCGTCGTGCAACACCAGGGCGAAGCCGTCTTTGTCATCCCGCGGGTTCGCATAGGTCACCTGAACGTATTGCCGCAACCGCCCCGCTCGGAAACCGGCAAAGCGGCGGACAAAGCCTTTGCCCATAAAACCGATGTGCCACTATCGCATCATTACCTCGCCGTATATCTCTGGGCCCGCCAGGCCGATGCCCTCATTCATTTCGGCACCCACGGTACGCAGGAATGGGCCGACGGCAAATCGCGTGGGCTCGATGTTAACGACGACGCCCTGTTGCCACTTGGCGATGTGCCCGTCATCTATCCCTACATTGTCGACAATCTCGGCGAAGCACTCACCGCCAAACGTCGGGGCAGAGCCACACTGGTTAGCCACCGTACGCCCGTGCTGGGTACGGCCGGCTTCTCGCCGGAAATGGCCCATCTGCATGAGCTCATGCACGAATGGTCTATTGCCGATGATGGCCCCACCAAGCAGGGCATTGGTGATGAACTGGCCCGCCTGGTGGTGCGTCTAAACCTGCATCACGATCTCGGCTGGAGTGCCGCCGCCCTGCGCAGCAATATGGATGGCTATCTGGATCAACTGCATCCCTGGCTGGATCAGTTGGCACAAAGCAGCCAGCCGCGTGGCCTGGCGGTTTTCGGGCAGGTGCCCGATCAGAATGACCGCGAACACCTCATCCTGCAGGCTTTGCGCATTCCTTTGCTGGAAGCGCTGGGTGAAGACATTGACGAAACCTTTCTCATCGACTACCGCAGCGTCGATGCGTCCCGTCCCATGCAATGGCTGCGCGTCGCTTTGCAGGATAGTGATGCCGCTAGCACCCTGGATCTGCGGCAGAGCGCACCGGAGAGTGTGATTCCTAATAAAGCTGCCTTGCAGCCGATCCATACGGCAGCACTTAAAACCCTGGCCGATCGTGCACAGCACTTGAACCGCCTGCTGGCCGAAGAAGGTGAAATCCCCGGTCTGCTTAATGCCCTCAATGGCGGCTTTATCCCGGCGGCCTATGGCGGCGACCCGATCCGTAATCCGGACAGCATGCCGACGGGGCGCAATCTGATCGGGCTGGACCCATTGCGTCTGCCAACGCAGCAGGCCTACGGCGTTGCGCAGGGGTTGTTCAACACCTGGCTCAAAGATTGGCAACACACACACCAGGGCGCTTATCCCGAGCGCCTAGTGTTGTCGTTATGGGCCGGTGAGACTCTGCGCCATCATGGCGTGATGGAGGCGCAGGCACTGGTTGCCCTCGGCGTTAAACCCATCTGGGACGACGCTGGCCGCCCGAAAGAATTGCAGCTGATTCCGCAGGCCGAACTCGGTCGCCCACGGATTGATGTGCTCCTGAGCATTACCGGTTCGTATCGGGATCAGTTTCCCGCGCTCATGGCACTGGTCGATCAGGCCGTTGCCCGCGTCAGCACAGAAGAACCCGATGGCACCCTGGCACGCAGCAACCAGGCCGTGGCGCGTGAGCTGCAGGCCCAAGGGGTGAGCGGTGAACAGGCCCAGCGACTCAGCCGCGTGCGTGCCTTTGGCAATCGCCTGGGGGATTACGGTACCGGTATTGCCGACGCCGTGCTCAGTGATGATCTTCAGAAAAACGACCCGCGCCTCGGTGCCATGTTCCTGCAACGGTTGAGCCAGCCGTATCTGGATGGCACGCCGGTTGCCGGGGTTTCCGCCGCAGCGGCCGCCCGTGCTTTTGGTGCGCAGCTCCGGCGCAGTGATGCGGCGCTGCTGTCGCGAACCTCCAACCTCTATGGCATGGTCACCTCCGATGATCCATTCCAGTATCTGGGGGGGCTGTCTGCCGCAGCGCGCGTAGCCGGTAAAAAGCAGCCGCTGGAACTGTATGTTGGCCAACTACAGAACGACACAGAAGCGCATACGACCACTGCCCAGAAAAGTATCGCGCTGGAAATGCAATCCCGCTACCTGCACCCGGGTTGGGTGAGTGGCCTGCAGAAAGAAGGTTACGCCGGTACCTTGCAGGTACTCAAAGCAGCCC
>NZ_JBIJFP010000035.1:0-92501 GCF_057744235.1 Fluviibacter sp.
GCGCATACGACCACTGCCCAGAAAAGTATCGCGCTGGAAATGCAATCCCGCTACCTGCACCCGGGTTGGGTGAGTGGCCTGCAGAAAGAAGGTTACGCCGGTACCTTGCAGGTACTCAAAGCAGCCCAGTTTGCCTGGGGCTGGCAGAATACCGCACCAGACACCATTCGCCCGGATCACTGGCAGTCTTTCTTCGACGTCTTCGTTAAAGACACCCACCAGCTCGGCACCCAGGCATGGATGCGGTCGCATCCGCAGGCCTATGCCCAGATGATAGAGCGCTTAATTCAGGCCGAACGGCACAACTACTGGCAACCCGATGCCGCAACGCGCCAGGGGCTGGCGCAGCTGTATGAGCAACTGACGCGAGACGCCCCGTTGGCACAACCGTCGGCCCAGGCTGCCGCCTGGACGGCGCAGACCCTGGATAAGGTCGTTGAAATCGCCAAGACTGATGCAGCTCAGGCGGCTCAAGCAGATCGCGTGCAGGTGCTCACGGAAGGTGCAGCACCGAAGCCGGTAGAGGCTGCAGTGGCCTTAGCGACACCGTATACGGTAGTGCAGGGCGCGCGTCTGAGCAAAGTCGATCCCGCTGAACCGATTGAACCGCCGCTGCAAATCACGCCCTGGTTATCTGTGCTCTTGCTCGTGGGGCTTCTGTGTCCGGTAGTCGCCGGGGGTTGGGTGCAGTATCGGCGTCGCTAAGGTGGTATGGCCTCAGGTCTTTAAAAACCCTTCGGCATGACCGAACCAGCGATCCATATGCATGTCGGTGAGCGCGGGCGTTTCCTTCAACATCAGATCCGCAATTTTCTGCGCAGTGGGGATCAAGTCGGCATCCCGCTCCAGATCGGCGTAGCGCAGCATCGGCACACCGCTTTGCCGTTTGCCGATCAGTTCGCCGGGCCCGCGTAGTTGCAGATCGGCCTGGGCGATTTCAAAGCCATCGGTATTCTCGTAAATAATGCGCAAGCGTTCTTTGGCGGTATTGGACAGTGGTTGTCCGTAAATCAGAATACAGCTACTTTCTCGGGCGCCACGCCCGACGCGACCCCGTAACTGATGCAGCTGTGCCAACCCAAAGCGCTCGGCATGTTCAATCACCATCAGGCTGGCATTGGGCACATCCACGCCTACTTCAATGACCGTGGTGGCAACCAGCAGATGGTGTGTTCCCTCGGCAAAGGCACGCATAGCGCTCACCTTCTCATCGGCTTTCAGGCGGCCATGCACGAGCCCCACCTGATATTCCGGTAAGGCTTCGGTTAACAGGGCGTGGGTATCAATCGCCGTTTGCAATTCCAGCGTTTCAGATTCTTCAATGAGTGGGCAAACCCAGTAACACTGTTCGCCACCGGCAATCGCACTGCGAATTGCAGTGATGACATCGTCGCGCCGTGTATCGGCAATCAGGCGGGTGCGAATCGGCGTCCGGCCGGGTGGCAATTCATCAATTACCGAGCAATCCAGATCGGCAAAGTAACTCATCGCTAGCGTGCGGGGAATCGGTGTTGCCGACATCATCAACTGGTGCGGGTTATTGCCCTTTTCGCGGAGCGCCAACCGTTGTGCCACGCCAAACCGATGCTGCTCATCAATAATCACCAGCCCCAGCTTTGAGAAATCCACGGTGTCTTCAAACAAGGCGTGGGTGCCGACCACTAGATTCGCATCAGATGCCGCGGCTGTTAGTTGAGTCGTGCGTTCCGATTTTTTCTGGCTACCGGATAGCCACGCGATTTTAATGCCCAAAGGCGTGAGCCATTCAATCAGCTTGTTGTAATGCTGCTCGGCCAGCAATTCGGTGGGTGCCATAAAAGCCACCTGGTAGCCCGCTTCAATGGCTTGGCACGCCGCCAGTGCCGCCACAACGGTTTTGCCGCTACCCACATCGCCCTGCAACAAACGCTGCATGGGAAAGTGCTGGTTCAGATCGGCACAGATCTCACCATACGCGCGCTCTTGGGCGTGTGTCAGCGCAAAGGGTAGGCGTTTGATCAGCGCATTGGTCAAAGAACCATTGCCACGCAAAATTGGCGCACCTTTTTGTCGCCGTGCCAGGCGTGCCTTGCGTAACGATAGTTGCTGCGCGACCAGCTCTTCGAGGCAGATGCGTTGCCAGGCCGGGTGGTTGCGTGCGTTGAGTGCGCCTACATCCACATCAGGCGGCGGCGCATGCAGAAACTGCAGCGATGCGTTCAGACCAGGCAGGTGGCGCGTTGCCTCGGTGTGGGGCAACGTCTCTGCCAGATTCAGGTCTTTCAGCGTCTTATTAATACGCGACCGCAACTGGGCTTGCGATACCCCGGCGGTCGTCGGGTACTGTGGCGTGAGCGTCTCGCTCGGTGCCTTTTCTGTAGCGGCTTCAGGCGGTATGCTGATGGTCGGATGCACCAGCTCCGGGCCCAGATAGCCAGGCTTTAGTTCACCCCAGGCATGCAGCGTCAGATCTTCATCGCGGGCGCGTTCGAACTTTTTGGTCTGGCTGCCGTAAAAATTCAGAAAACGCAGATTGGCGCGGCCGCTGGCATCTTCTACTTGTACCACCAGCTGACGCCGTGGCCGAAAGGCCACCGTAACGGCACGTACCTTAATGGCAAATAACGCTGGACCGGCAGCGGGCGCTTCAGCAAGCAGCGTTACGTGTGTCTGGTCTTCGTAGCGCAGCGGCAGGTGCAGTACAAAATCGAGCGGCCGCCGCAGACCCAGTTTCTCCAAGCCGGCGACAATGCCGGTCGATGATTTGCCGGGCTTGGCCACGGCAGGTTTTTTGGCAGTCATGCCCGAATTCCCTGCGTGGCTATCGTTTCAATAATCGCGGTGTGCTTACAGCACCATTACCGCATCGGCTTCCACTTGTGCACCACGCGGTAGCGAGGCCACGCCCACGGCGGCACGTGCCGGATAAGGCTCGCTAAAGTACTTGGCCATGGTCTCGTTCACTTTGGCAAAGTTACCCAGATCCGTGAGGAAGACATTCAGCTTAACAATGTGGTTCAACGAACCACCAGCAGCTTCGGTAACGGCTTTGAGGTTTTCAAAAACCTGCACGATTTGTGCATCAATGCCGTCGACCATCTCGGCAGTTTTCGGATCCAGGCCAATCTGGCCAGAGAGATATACCGTGCCGTTGGCATTCACCGCTTGTGAATAGGTGCCAATGGCAGCGGGCGCGTTCGGTGTAGCAATGATGGTGCGGGGTGTTTTAAATTGGGTCATGTGAGAGTTCCTCGTGCATGTTGGGATCGGCTTTGTTGGCGAAGAAATCTTCAGAAGGGCGCTTGCCGTTTAAGAAGTAGTCAGTCCAAATGCCCTTTGTTTGTTCAGATGGTGAGTTGTTAAGCGCTTCGGACTTTAGCTTAACTTTTTTCGATTGGGTTCCGGTGTTGATAGGCATTTTACGAACATCCCCCTTGTTTGCCTAAGGCTAGCACGTTCTATTGGTTCGCCAGACTATTGCTCAGCTGGTCAATGGCCTCGCGCAATGCGCCGTAATTGGCCGTAGCCTTCGGGTCCTGGATCATTACAACCAGGGTATGCCAGCGGCCACGATTATCCTGCACATAACCGGCCGCCGTGCGGGTGTTTTCCAGAGAACCGGTTTTCAGGCGAATACGGCCGACGTCGCCCCCATTGTTCTTGCTCTTCTTTAGCGTACCATCGGTGCCGCCAATCGGTAGCGAACTCAACAGCTCCGGCATGCGTGGGTCATTCCAGATCACACGTAGCAACCCGGTCATTTCTTCCGGCGTGGTGGCTTCTTTGCGTGAAAGCCCCGAACCATTCTCAATCACCAGATGTTTCATCGGCACCCCGCGGGCGGCGAGCGTCTGGCGCAGCGCCTGTTCGGCACCGACCTGGGTAGAGGGCGCATCGGCCAACAGCAGGAAGAGTTGCCGCGCCATCACGTTGTTGGAGTACTTGTTAATATCGCGTACCAGCTGCGCCACCGGAGGGGATTCTGAGCTCGCCAGCCATACCGCGCCCGTGGGCGTCACACCACTCACGGCCTTGCCGCTCCAGGTGCCGCCCATCTCCTGCCATAGGCCACGGATCAGTGCCTCGGCATATTTATTGGCACCGGATTCCCCGGCCAACTCAGGTCCATGGGCCGCCAATTGCAGTGTTTGCGGTGTACAGGATCGCGGGAACCGGCCCTTCAGGGTAATGCGGAAGTTGCTGCTGATCGAACTTTGCACGGCATCTTTCCAGTCACTGCATGGCCCATCGCCTAATTGCAATTGGTTATCCACCGAAGCGCCCGCTAAGGGGGTATCCAGTCGGGCCTGAACGCTGTCATTTTCCGGTGTCAGTACCACCTGGATCGCCCTAAAATTAAGCAACAGCGCATCCGGCCCCACGTTATAAGGCCGCATGGGTTTGCTATCAAAGGTGCTTGGGTCAAAGGGCAGGGCGGAGGCCGAGCCAAAGCGGGAGCGATCCAGCACGATATTGCCGCGAATATCCTGGATGCCCTGGGCGCGTAACTGGCGCAGCAGGCTCGACAGGCGTTCTATGGTGATTGAGGGGTCGCCGCTACCGACCAGAATCAGGTCATTGTTGCGCTGCCATACCTCGGTCTTCAGCGTGGTGGCCGGCCCCAGGCGCACCAGGGCTGCATAGGTCGTGTATAGCTTGGCGGTGGATGCCGTGAGTCGCACAGCCTGAGGGTTGAGCGACCAGCCCGGGAGCGCTTTATCTGCCGCATCCAGCGGCTGGGCCACCACGCTGACGTGCGCCGCAGGAATATCTACTGCGGCCAATGCGCGGGTAAAACGTGCAATGGGCACGGCGACCGCAGCGTCCTGCGCCGAGACAGCCGGCGCAATTGTGATCAGGCACGCTAAAAATAAGCATGGAAGCTTCATGAGGATCGCTCTTCCCGGCAGGCCGCTTCAATCAGGTCAAATGCCGTCTCGGTGACCGTGGCCTGAAACTGCTTCCGGCGATTGGTTGAAATCTTGCCCTCGTTTTGCAAGGCGGACCGAACAAGAAGGGTCAGATCGTTTCCCCGAATATCCTCGGCGGCATCAACGGTTTTGTACACCCGATCAAACTGCATGAGGAATTGCGTTTCTTCTTTCAGATCCTGCTCGAGCGCCTCTTTAGCCATCTGCAGGCAGAACGCAACCGCGGTCGTAGCATTCCAGTAGCGGTAGATGGTGTCATCCGCCTTGAATTTGAAGTCGTAATCCTCATCGCCGATCCAGGTGACATCCCAACAAGCTCTGGCAGGTGCCGAATACGCTTGTAAAGCCGTCAGATAATCGCGTTCGTGTCGCTTCATCGCAAAGGAGCTCTCGGTTTCATGGAGAAACGTCCAGGATAAGGCCCGATCCATAAAGTCCGTACCCTGTTCGGCCATAAATTGATTGGCTCGGGCGAGGGTGTCTTCAGCCAGTAACGCATTGATCACTGGCGTTCTTTCGACCGTAGCACAGTAATCCAGTGTCCCGATGCCGTTGAAGTTGACGCGCCAGCGTGCATCGCGAACCCCTTGAGTTGTGATGTAACGCCGTTCATCAAACAGTTGATGGTTGGTCCGCTGATATCAGGCAGGGGGTCTAGATGCCGTTTGTTGGCCTTTTCCCAGAGAAAACCCAGCAAGCGGATATAAGATCCGGAAGGCGCTGTTTTGACCGCATCGATCATATCCGGGTCGCTAACGTGTCGCAGTGCTTGCATTAAAGTCTGCAGCCATTTTCTTAATGCGCCCAGGATTTTATTAAATAACCGTTAACGACCAAAGATTTTGTTAACGATGGCTTGGTGCCATTCTAGCGGCTATTTCGGTCAGTGGTGTGCCGAGACAGCCGGCGTAATGCCGAATAGAATAGCGGCTAACATCAAACTGTTTTTCATGGAGACGATTATGCCAGCCAATCTGTTCAAGCTTGTGGGCAGTCCCCGTTCTTTGCTGGCTGGGCTGGCCATCGCACTGAGCGCCACCGCCTGCGCGCCGGATCTCATGCAGATCGGCATCAGCAAGCAGCTCGATGATTACATGGATCGCGTTGCCAATAACTGCGGCAATATGTACATCAACGGCTTCCAGGTCTGGGTGCTGGCGCAAGGAGAATCGGCCGATGCCAGTTATCAGGAATACTTTCTGGACCAGGCCTCCATGCTGCTCTATGGCACCATCACCCCGGAACAGTACGTTGCCGACATGAGCGGTTACTTTGACGATATGAGCCCGCGCGGCATGAAAACCTATCAGTGCATCATCGCCCAGCTGCCCGAAAATGCCCCGGCGCTACCCAAGGCCTATCGCACCATCATGAAAGCCGCCCCACAGGTTTCGGGTAACGATTGATACCGAGCCTGCAATGAAGTTGGCCATCATCCGGCAGAAGTACTCCGCCTTTGGCGGGGCAGAGCGTTTTATCGAACGCCTGTTGCCCGGGTTGGCCGCCCATCAGGTTGAGGTCAGCCTGATTGCCCGCAAATGGTCGGGGGATGCAGCGAGCCCCATGCGTTGGGTGAAGTGCGATCCGTTTTATCTTGGCAGCGCCTGGCGGGATAAAGCTTTTGCCAGAGCCGCATGTGAGAAAGTTGCCGAAGGGGATTACGACCTCGTTCAATCGCATGAACGTCTGGCCTGCTGCGACATCTTCCGCGCCGGCGATGGTGTGCACACTGCCTGGTTAGAGGCGCGGCAGAACTATCTGGGCGAATCAATGGCTTGGCTACGTCTCAATCCCTTTCACGCCAACTCGCTGGCCGCCGAGCAGCATATGTTTGCCAGCCCGCGCCTGAAGCAGGTGATCTGCATCTCGAATATGGTGCGACACGATGTGCAACGCCTCTACCAGGTGCCGGATGAAAAGCTGGTCACCATCTACAACGGCATTGATCTTGAGGCGTTCTGCCCGCAAAGTGCGGAAATGCGTCATCAAATGCGAGAAGCGCTCAATATCCCGCAAGATGCATTGACCTATGTGTTTGTGGGCTCCGGTTTCAAGCGCAAAGGCCTGGAAACGGCGATTCATGCTTTGCCTGAAGCCGCGCATCTGATCGTGGTGGGTAAAGACAAAGAAACCGCACGTTTTCAGAAGATCGCTGCACATAGCGGGGCAAATACCGTGCAATCAACACGTGTTCACTTCCTCGGGCCGCAAAAAGACGTGCGGCCCTATTACGCGGCTGCCGATGCCCTGGTTTTCCCGACCATTTACGAACCCTTTGGCTCGGTCGTGCTCGAAGCCCTGGCTTGTGGGCTGCCCGTCATCACCACCGATCGTTGTGGTGGTGGCGAAGTCCTTACCCAGGGGGTGGATGGATTTGTGCTGCCTACCGGAGATATTCCGGCATTTGCCGCCTGTATGCGGCAAAATACAATTTTGGACTGGGGTAACCGCCGCACTGCAGCGCGCCTGACCGCAGAACGCTATCCCATCAGCCGCACGGTCGATGCCATGTTGGCGCTTTATCAGGAACTTGCTCGCTGACACGGCCGTGTTGCGACGATATCAATGATTAATAAAGACACGCTGCAACTCTATAAACGCCTGCTGGTCTATGCGCGTCCGTATTACAAAGCGCTGGCCTTGGGTTCGGTGCTCGCGGCGTTGTCGGCCGCGACCGAGCCGCTGCTCCCGGCGCTGATGAAGCCCATGCTGGATGATGGCTTCAAGTTTGGTGAAGGCAGCCCACTCATCTGGTTGCCGTTTGCCGTCGTCGGCATCTTTTTTGTCCGTGGGGCTTTGGGCTTTGCGTCGACCTACGTCATTTCCTGGGTGCAAACCCGGATCGTTTTTAGAGTCCGCGTCGATATGTTTGCCAAGCTGGTGCAGCTCCCCAGCAGTTTCTTCCAGAAGGAACCCTCGGCAAAAACCATTAACCGCATCACGAACGATGTGAATGGGGTCACCTCGGCCAGCACCACCGTCCTGACCACCGTGATTAAAGATGGTGTGACGGTGATCGGTTTGCTGGCCTGGTTGCTCTACCTCAACTGGCAGCTCATGCTCATCGCCGTGACGGTGGTCCCTGTGCTCATGGTGTCCGTGCGCAAGCTCAGCAAACGCCTACGCCGCCTCATGCATGCCGAGCACGACAATATGGTGCTCATGACCACCGCCGTCCAGGAAGCCATTTCCAATCAGAAGGTCATCAAGGTCTATGGCGGTGAGCAGCAGGAGCTTTCCCGTTTTGAAGGTGTGGCCAACTACCTGCGCGGCATCTTCATGCGTGGGGCCATTACGGCGGCCCTCGGTACACCCATCACCCAGCTGACTTCGGCCTTTGCGGTGGCCATCATTATTGCGGTGGCGATGGTCCAGTCCGCCGAAGGCATGACCACCATTGGTGGCTTTGCCTCCTTTATTACCGCCACGCTCATGATGAATGCGCCGCTCAAGCGCTTGTCGGATCTCAATGCGCCGATTCAGCGCGGCCTTGCTGCCGCAGAGCATATCTTTGCGCTACTCGATGAACCCGCGGAACGCGATACGGGCTCGGTGACCCTGGATCAGGTCCGGGGCGAAATTATCTTTGACAAAGTCAGCTATCGTTATCCCGAAGCCGAGCGGGATGCCCTGACGGACATCAACCTGCTCGTTCGTCCCGGTGAGCGTATTGCGCTCGTCGGCCCCTCGGGCGGCGGCAAAAGTACCTTCGCCAATCTGTTGCCCAACTTTCTGCACGTCACCGGTGGCGAGATCCGGATTGATGGCCACCCCATCGACACCGTTCACCTGCAGAGCCTACGCCAGCAAATGGCCTTGGTGACCCAGGAAGTGCTGCTTTTTAATGACACCATTGGCAATAACATTGCCTTTGGCGCCACGCGGCAGCTCAGCCTAGAAGAGATTCGTGCTGCGGCCAAAGCCGCACATGCGCTGGAATTTATCGAAGCGCTGCCAGAAGGTTTTAACACCTTGGTCGGTGAGGGCGGCATGCGCCTTTCCGGTGGCCAGCGCCAGCGTATCGCTATTGCCCGTGCCGTGCTGAAGAATGCGCCGATCCTCATTCTCGACGAAGCCACCTCGGCGTTGGATAACGAATCGGAACGCCATGTGCAACAGGCGCTGGATGAACTTATGGTCGGCCGCACCAGCTTTGTCATCGCCCACCGCCTAAGCACCATTGAAAACGCCGACCGCATCGCCGTGCTCAAAGAAGGGCGTATCGCCGAAATTGGTACGCACAGTGAACTGCTGGCGCTCAATGGCATCTACGCCTACCTGCACCAGGTACAGGGTGATGCAAAACCCGTGACCACTGAAGAGGGGGCTGCCTGATGTGTGGTTTTGTCGGTTGGCTGGATAAAAGCCCTGCAGACCAGAGCGTGCTCGAGCGCATGACCACCACGCTAGCCCACCGCGGGCCGGATGCGGCAGGCTATCATCTGGATGGCCCCATCGGTCTGGGCCATCGTCGCCTGGCAGTGATTGATCTGGCCGCCAGCCAGCAACCCATGCTCAGCCACTGTGGCCGATACGCGCTGGCCTATAACGGCGAACTCTATAACTTCAAAACCCTGCGCGCAGAACTGCAAAGCAAGGGTGTTCAGTTCCGTACCAACGGCGACACCGAAGTATTGCTTCAGGCGTTGATCGCCTGGGAGGATGACGCGTTACCGCGTCTGGAGGGCATGTTCGCCTTTGCCTTCTGGGACAAACACACCGGCTCACTGCTTCTGGCGCGAGACCCCTTCGGCATCAAGCCGCTCAATATCTATCAGGATGACCAGCGCATCCTGTTTGCCTCCGAGCTCAAAGCCCTACTCGCCCACCCTGGCGTCAGCCGTGACATCGACCTGGATGCCTTGCAGCTCTATCTGGAATGCCAGTACATCCCGGCGCCGTTCACCATCTTCAAGCAGATCCGTAAACTGCAACCGGCGCGGGCGATGCGTTTGCAGAACGGCCATGCATTCGAATGGACCTACTGGAACCCCAGTTACGAACCCAAGTGGACCGCTAGCGAAGCCGAACTGACTGATCAACTGGAAGCGGAGCTCAAGCGCTCGGTGTCTTCCATGCTCGTCGCCGATGTGCCGCTCGGTGCCTTTGTCAGCGGTGGCATTGATTCCTCCCTGGTCGCCGCACTCATGAAAGACGCTGGCCAGAGCCAGCCCAAAATCTTTAACCTCGGTTTCGTCGGTAATACCAGCCACAGCGAACACGAATACGCCGCCCGCGTGGCGCAGCACATCGGTGCGGACCATCACCCGCTCATGGTGCAACCGGGTGACGTGATTGAAGCCTTTGATCAATGGGTCGACATCTACGACGAACCCTTTGGTGATCAGGCTGCGCTGCCGACCATGCTGCTGTCACGCCTGACACGTCAACATGTGACCGTTGCGCTCAGTGGCGAAGGGGCCGACGAAGTCTTCGCGGGCTATAGCAACTACGGTAAGCGCCTCAAAGAGGCCAAACTGGCGGCACGTCTGGGTCACCCCTTGTCGCCGCTGCCGCTGATTTATCCACTGCTGCCGGCCACGCTGCGTAAAGACCGCCTCATCAAAGCCGCCGCTAGACCGCTGGCTCGTCGTTACCTCACCATCCCGAACCATTTTGATCGTGAGTTGCACAAAGGCATTCTCAACCCGGCGCTCACCCGGCAGACGTCGGTGCCACTCGAGATGCTGGCCGAAGAGGCCTATGTCAATTGCCAGGCCAACGGCTATCTCGACAAGCTGCTGACGATTGATCAGAAACTCTGGTTACCGGATGACCTGCTCACCAAAGTAGACCGCGCCACCATGGCCTATTCGCTGGAGGCACGGGTGCCGTACCTTGATCACAAGTTGGTTGAGTTTGCGGCACGCCTGCCGGCCAACATGAAGCTGCACGGCCGGGACACCAAGTATCTGCTTAAAAAAGTGGCAGAGCGCTATCTGCCGCACGACATCGTCTATCGCGGCAAACAGGGGTTTGTCATGCCGCTGCACGAGTGGCTGGCTGGCGGCCTGAAAACCTCGCTCACCGATATGCTCGGTGAGGGTGGTCTGGCCGGACGCAATATCTTCCGCGCGGGCTTCCTCGACAAATTGCAACGCGAACAGGCCACACCCAAACAACCGCATGGCGGCCGCCTGTGGACCCTGATGGTGCTGGAACTCTGGTTCCGTCGCTATGCCCCGGATTTCAAACTGTGATGAACAAAAAACCTCTTTCGATTCTGCATACTGAATCCTCCACCGGCTGGGGCGGGCAGGAGATCCGGATCCTCACCGAAGCTGCCGGCATGATCGCGCGCGGTCACAAGGTCGTGCTCGTCACACCGCCGGAGGCGGAGATTGCGCCGGCTGCCGTCAAGCGGGGTATCCCCACCGTGACGCCGCCCATCGCCTGGAAAAACTGGGAAGGCTTTCGCGCCATGCGTGCTTATCTCAAAGCACACGGTCACGAATTCGATGTCATCAACACACACAGCTCTACCGATAGTTGGCTGGTAGCCGCCGCCCGCGCGACCTTGCCCAAGATGCCGCCGCTGGTGCGTACGCGCCATGTTTCGACCACCATCCACAACAAATTGACGACCCAGTGGCTGTATCAGAAAGCCACGCGCCATATCGTTACCACCGGCGAAGCACTACGCCAGCAGTTGCATCAGGACAATGGCTTCACGCTGAATAGCATGACTTCCATTCGCACGGGCATTGATCTGAACTACTATCAACCGCTCGAGCAGCTAGCCATGCGCGCCAAGCTCGGTGTGCAAAATCGCCCGACCATCGGCATTCTGGCGACCCTGCGCGATTGGAAAGGCCATGATCAACTGCTCGATGCCTGGACCACGCTCAAGAGCGAATTTCCCGGTTGGCAGATTCTGTTCATTGGCGACGGTCCGCGCCGTGCGCATCTGGAGCAACGCGTTGATGAGATGGGCATGCGCGATTCGGTGTACCTCGTCGGCAATCAGGACAACGTGCCAGAATGGCTGGCCTGTATTGATCTCTTTGTATTGCCGTCCTACGGCGAAGAAGGCGTCCCGCAAGGACTGATGCAGGCCATGGCCTGTGGCAAACCCGCCATCAGCACGCCCATCGGCGCGATTGGCGAAGCCTTGCAGGACGGTCAGACCGGTCTCATGACGCCGCCCAAAGATGTGCCGCAGCTCACCGAAACACTGCGCCGCCTCATGCAGGATACCGCCTTGCGTCAGCAGTTTGCGGCGGCTTCGCTCGACTACGCACGTAACAACTTTGGCATCGATAGTATGCTCGACCGCATGGAACAAGTTTTCCGCAATACCATCGCCGCTGAGGGTTCGCGCTAACCATGTGTGGCATTGCCGGCATTCTTGGGCAGCAGGCGCTGGCACCCGCCACGCTGAATGCCATGCTGGCAGCGCTGCGCCGCCGTGGGCCGGATGCCGAGCACGTGGTGGGGTGGAACGCCCAGGGTGTGCTCACCAACAGCGATAGCGATGTCGCTCCCGATGTGGCACTCGAGGTTGCGTTGATTCATACGCGCCTCGCTATCATGGATCCGCGCCCCGAAGCGGATCAACCCTTTAGCAACGATGATGGCAGTATCTGGCTGTGCTACAACGGTGAAGTCTACGACTGGCAGCGCCATGCCGATGAACTCAAAGCACAGGGCGTGCGCTTTAAAACCCATGCTGATACCGAATTCATTCTGCGCGGCTATGAGGCCTGGGGCCTGGAAGGCTTGCTCCCCAAACTACGGGGCATGTTTGCCTTTGCCATTCTGGACTGGAACAAACGTGAAGTCTTTTTAGTGCGTGACCGCATGGGTCTCAAGCCCTTGCTCTACACCACGGCCAATGGTGGTTTGGCCTTCGGTTCCCTGGTACGCGCCGTGTTGCCGGCCGTGCCCAAGGATCAGCGGCAGTTCGCGCCCGAAAGTATCGATGCCTATCTGGCGCACCGCTACATCCCTGCGCCGCGTACCATTTTCCAGCACATCCATCGTCTGGAAAACGCCCACTATCTGCATTACCGGCTCGATACGCAGCAACTGACCAAGCATTGCTACTGGCAGGCCACGCCGACCAGCGCCGACTGGCAAACCGAACTTGATACGGCCATCCGTATCCGCACCGTGGCTGATCGACCGCTCGGCGTGTTTCTTTCCGGTGGCATCGATTCCAGCACCATTGCCTGCCGGCTTAAAGAACAAGGCTTTGATCAACTACAAACCTTCTCGGCCTCATTTCCGGGCAGCACGCTGGATGAATCGTCGGTAGCCAGATCCATTGCCGAGGCGCTGGATCTGCCCAACACCGAAATCCCCGTGCCGCTCACCATTGCCCATGACTTCGAGCAGATCATCGCCGATCTTGATGAGCCTTTTGCCGACCCTTCCAGCTTTCCCACCTGGTATCTCTCACAATCCACCACACAGCATGTGAAGGTGGTGCTCGGGGGGGATGGCGGCGACGAACTCCTGGCCGGTTACAAACGCATCGGCAAACATTTGCGCACTACCTGGCGGCGTTTACTCAGACTCCCGTTGCCCAAACTGTCCGACATCGCCGGTAAAGGCTGGCGTAAGCTGGTTGAAGAACTGCGGCTTAACTGGCTGGAGGCCTACAGCCTGCGCTTCTCCGGCATGACGCCGGGGCAACGCGCTTTTCTGCAGCCGACACTAAGAAATCCGCAGGTGACCTACTGGCGTTACCCGTCGGCCGAACGTCTCAATCAGTTGCCACCCATCAAGCAGCTGCTGGCGGTGGATGCCGACAACTACCTGCCCGAATACATTCTGCGCAAAGCCGATCTCTGCACCATGGCGCATGGCCTGGAACTGCGAGCCCCGTTGCTGGATCATCGGTGGGCTGAATGTGTGATGGCCTTGCCGGATAATATCCGCTTCACTCAGCCCGCCAAAAAACTCTTTGCCGACGTCACGCAACGTCTGGCATCGCTCAAGCTTTTCGAGATCAAGAAACGCGGCTTCAATCCCCCGCTGCAGCCCTGGCTGCAACAGGACCTTAAAGCCCGCTTTGCGGGTTTGGGCCATCGGCTCGACGCGCTGACCAGCGGCCAGCTCAACGCCCAACGGGTGGAACAGCTTGTTGCCGAATATCAGCAAAGGCCTGCGTTGGCCGAGCAGGTGCTGCAGCTCCTCATTCTCGATGCCACGCTAGGTCAGCTGGCCAAACTGCGGGCGCAGGCATGACGATTAATCAGCCAGCACTCGCCGACCTGCAGCCCCGGCGCATTCTCTGCATGTATGTCGCCCGCTTTGGCGATACCCTGCTCATGAGCGTGGTTCTCAAAGCCCTGGCCAAACAATACCCGAACGCAGCGATTGATTTTTTAGGCCACAGCAAGCGCATTCAAGTGCTGGAGAATCTGCCGTTTATCCGACATCTGGGTGCCATCAGCAAAAAATCGGCCCAATTCAAAGGCTGGTGCGCCAAGCTCATGGGGCGCAAACCTTACGATGTGGCCTTTGTCTGGGGCCATGATGCCGAGCTGGTCGATTACGCCAAACGCGTCAGCCGCCATGTCGTGATCAGCAGCCAGTGTAATCAGAAGCGCATCAACCAGGTGGACGCCGTCATTGACTACCCGGCCGATACCCTCAAGATTCGGGAGGAAGACGACAAACCGCTTACCCAGTGGTTACTCGATATCCCAGAAAAAAGTCTGGGCTTCAAAGCCGACGACCCTACCAGCGAATACATGGTCACCCTGGCCGAGCGGGCGTTGGCCCTCGAGTTGCTGCAAAGCGCGACTCGCAGCCAGCCGCTGCCGATGCTCATTGGCCTGGTGGTCGAAAGCCATCCCTCGGCACCGCATCGTGACTGGCCCCTTGAAAAATTCACGGAGCTCACGGCCCGCGTACACCAGAAATATCCCGAAGCCTGGTTTGTGGTCATCAGTGGTGGTCTGGCAGCGGCCAAGCTCAAGCAGCTCAAAGCCGCCGCCGGAGACCAGCTGGCCGAATTCGGCAGCCGTCTCAGTATGCGTGACAGCGTCGCCATGATGAGTCTGCTGGATCTCTATATTGGCGTGGACACCGGCCCGACGCTCTTTGCTGCCGCACTCGGTATCCCTGCGGTCACAATGTTCCATTGCATGCGGGCGGGCCATCTTGTGGTGAACCCCAAACAACCGGCCAACATGACCATCATTGACCACCCGAAACCCCGTTGCCAATGTACGCTGCAAACGGCGATGGGAGAACTGGATGTCGACACGGTCTACGCAGCGGCTGTTCAACGGCTAGGATTGGAGGCAGAACCCCATGCCTAATCCATCGTTAACGCCGGTGCTTGTGTTGGTCAGTACGTTATTAATCGCTTGGCCCATTCCTGGCACCATCGGGTTAAGAAATGTCTTGGCAGGCCTCACCTTGCTCATGCTGGTGCCAGTGATGCGTTCAGGTAGTTGGCATCAATTTAAATGGCCGCGCTGGCCGACCCGTTTTTATTGCGCACTCACACTCTGGATCACGCTGGTGATTGCCGCGTGGTCTGTAGAGCCGACCTTGAGCTGGCGAGAGTATTGGCCACAGTGGTTGTTGCCGGGCCTCTGCGGGGTTACTGGTGTGCTATTAGCCATCAAGGCCCTGGGGCTAGGAAGTCGGGCGGTCAGTCGTGTGGTTGCTACCGTCTTCTACACATTTTTCGCGCTGGTGCTCTTACACGATGTGCTGGATGCGATGTACTGGATCCTGACCGGAACCCCGCCTTTCCGACAGGCCCCGGTGTTGTACCTGCCGGAAATGGCGCAAGCTCTCACCCACGGCGAATCAGTATGGTCTGTGTTTCGCGGTCAATACGGTGAAAAATTCAGCTTTGTGAACAATACCTTCGCCGCCATGCTCTTTGCTGAAATCATTCAGCGCATCATTCAGCGCAAACGCTGGATTCCCGTTTCCAATGGTGTCCTTGCGTTGGGTTTGGCATCACTCCTGTTGTGCAGTTACTGGCTGAGCTTTCGCAACGGCAACATCGGTCTGATGGGCATGCTGATCATGGCAGGCATCATGGTACTGATCCGTGTCCGGCATCGAATTTCTTGGGGCAAAATCGTCGGGCTTTCGGTCGCTGGCATCGTGTTTGTGATCGTCATGATCGGCGTCTTCTGGAAAAGTGACCCGCGTTGGGCGCGATTTGCCGAAACCTTGCCGATTGCCTGGGATACCGAGCATCATCAGGCGTGGATCTCTACGCGCTTGGAACCCTATCCCACCCTCAAAGATGGTTCAACCATTGATCCATCCGCGTATGAACGCATTAGCTGGATCAAGGAAGGGACTAAACTTGCCATCGAAGACCCGCTTGGTACGGGCTTGAACCGCAATGCTTTCTTTGATGGCATCGATCGCAAGTTCAACCTCGGCGGGTCTGTGCGCGGTGGGCACGCCCACAGCGGTATTGTGGACTTTACGATTGCCAACGGATTGCCCGGCATCATCCTGTGGCTGGCCTTTCTGGCCTCGCTGGCCTGGATCGGCTGGCAAGCCTTTCGCGATGGGCGCATTTCTCTGGGCTTGCTGGTGATGTTTTTAGTCAGTGGATTCTTTACCCGCAGCCTGGTCGACAGCAATATACGGGATCACGTACTCCAACAGTTTCTATTCCTGATCGGGCTCTTTGTCATGTTGGCCAATAATTCAGAGCAAGAGAGGTCACTGCAATGACAACAGACCTCTCCCAGGTGCTGGTGGCCATGACCACCTATCCGGGTAATTTCGAGCACCGGATGATCCTGCACAAAGTGCTCAAGCACTTCCGCTGGCGTAACGGCTGGCGCATCAAGCTAGCGATCTTCAGTGACGGTGTCATGGATGACCCGTTGGTGCATCACTACGCCGATTACGTGTTGGATCGACCTGGTCCCAGTGGAATCTACGAAGGTGAGCTGGAGAGCGTTCGGCGTTTGGCGGCATTCGCCAAACAACATCATTTTCTGGTCATCATGAAAACCGCTGGCGACATCATCATGAACCGCAACGACTGGGTCGAGCGTGCGGTTCGCTACTATGATAAAAAAAACTGCCGCCTTCTATCTACCCACTGGCATGAGAACAACAGCGGCATTGTGGGTACCAAGTTTTTTATCTGCGATACCGATTTTTTACGCGAAACCTGGCCGGCCATTCGCTATACCAGTGAGGTGGAAGAGGCCTTTAGTGCCAGTATTGCCGAGCGTTTCAATTCGGACGAGGTGCTGTATCTCATTAATTCCAATACCGGCGAAGCGGATGAAGTTGAGGCAGAGCTCAAAGACTGGTGTTGGGAGCACGGCCACCGATTAAGTAAATTCAAGCAACTGGATGACTGTACGCCTGTGCTTCAGCGGATTCTTCACAAGACGTTTCTTTACCAGTGGCTTCGTGTACGCCGTGATATCCAACGCAGCGCCAGTCGCTTGAAGAAAGCCCGACCGTGAAGCTCCATCGTATTCTCGTCATCCGCCGTGACAACATCGGCGACCTGGCCTGCACCACACCGGCCATTGCCGCTTTGCGCAAGCACTACCCGGATGCCGAGATTGGGGCACTGGTCAACTCCTACAACGCCGACGTATTGCGTGCTAACCCCAACATCGACAAAGTCTTCGTTTACCAGAAGCTCAAGCATGCGGGTGGTATGGCCAACCAGTTTAAGGCGCTGAGCGAGCGTCTTAAATTGGTGGCGCAGCTGCGTCGCTGGAAACCGGGTGCCACGATTCTGGCGAAATCCAGCTATGACCTGCGTGGGCTCAATTTTGCCCGGCAGATTGGTGCCAAAAAGATCATCGGTTTTGTGCCGGAAGACACCAAGCAGGCGAAAGCCCTGCCCGATGTTCGGCTTAAAACGCCGGTCTTCACCGAAGTCCACGAAGTGGAGGCGGTCAATCAGCTGCTCGGTGCGCTCAATATCTCGGATGGGTTGGGTCCCTTGCAGGTCTTTCCAGAACAGCAGGCAATGGTGGCCTTACTCAACCGCTTGCCGCAAGCATCCCACCGCATTGCCTTACATATCAGTGCGCGTGAACCGGAGCGCCGTTGGGGCAACGACCACTTCATCGCACTGGCAACGCATATTCTTGCAACGTATCCAGAGTCGCAGATACTGCTCTTCTGGTCACCCGGTAAGGCGGATGACCCGCATCACCCGGGAGATGACGAAGCCGCTGCAACAATCCAGCAAGCGGTGCAGAGTGATCGGCTGGTACCGATGCCCACGCAAAACCTCACCGAGCTGATTGCCGCGCTTTCACTCTGTGAGCTTTTTATCGGCACCGATGGGGGCGCTATGCACCTGGCCGTGGGGCTGCAAAAGAAAGTACTTGCCCTCTTTGAAAACCTGCCGACTAAGCTGAACCACTGGTACCCGTGGCAAGTCACACATGAGGTCGTTCACGGCGTTGACTCGTCCCAACCCAACATCGACCAGATCAGCTTAGCCCAGGTCGAAACAGCCTTGGCGCGCTTGTTGTAACCATGGGGCTGAATTTACGGGGAGCCCTTATCGAGCTTCGGTGCCGCGGTGGGCTTATCCGGTGTGCCAAACAATTACCCGCCATCCTCCGCTGCTTTGGCTGGAAGCGCGGCTTTAAATTTCTCTACAAACAGATCCGCCGCAACGACTATCAGACCTGGATTCAGCGCTACGACACATCAGATGCGGTTCTAGAAGCGCAGATCCGTGACCAGATCAAGGCCATTGAGACTCCGCCGAAGATCTCACTGCTGATGCCCGTTCAATCGATACCGCTGAAATTCCTCCAAGCCGCAATTGCCTCGGTTCAGTCACAGTCCTACGACAACTGGGAACTCTGCTTGCTCACCGATGCATCGGTTGATCCGGCGGCGCAGGCCATGCTGCAGGCGCTGATCAAAGCAGATTCGCGGATCCATCTTGTTTCGCAGCCCATGGGCGCAACGAGTGCAATGGGCGAGAGCCCGGCGGGATTGAACGCAGCACTGACCCAGATCACCGGTACTTACCTCGCAACGATCACAAGCTGCGATGTGCTCTCACGGCATGCGCTTTTTTATGTTGAACAGGCCATCGCTGCCGATCGGGATGTCGCACTTTTGTACACCGATGAAGACCGCATCAGCGAGCAGGGTGTCCGCTATGCCCCACATTTCAAGTGTGCGTTTAATCTGGAATTGATGTTGGCTCAGAACCGGATTGGTCATCTGGTGGTTTACCGATCCGAGCGCGTTAAAGAGGCTGGTGGCTGGCGACCGGGTTTTGCTGGCGCCGAAGATTATGATCTTGCCTTGCGCTTGATTGCCCGGTTGCAGCCATCGCAAATCATTCATATCCCGCGAGTGCTCTATCACCAGCGCACTGTGCGGGGGATGCTTGTCGCCAATACGGTCGCAGCCACACAAGCCGTCGCTGCCGGACGACGCGCGGTGGGTGACTATCTGGCAAGTTCAGGTCGGGGTGGATCCGTCGAGCCATGCCCCGAGGCGCCTCAATACAACCGCGTGCGCTACCCGCGGCCTAAGAAGCAGCCGCTGGTCAGCATCATCATTCCGACACGGGATCGTGCCGAACTACTCGGTATGTGCCTTGATTCGATTTTTGCAAAAACCACTGACGCCCGTTTTGAAATCATCATCGTCGATAACGGCAGTGTTGAAGCGGCGACACAGGCGCTCTTCCAGAAACAACCTGCGGCCAAGGTTAAAGTCCTCCGTGACGATGCACCGTTTAATTACTCCCGGCTCAATAACCTAGGGGTTCGAGCCGCTCAGGGCGATGTCATCTGCCTGATGAACAATGACATTGAAATCCTGACACCGGATTGGATCGAGGAAATGTTGTCCTTTGCGCTACAGCCGGACATCGGCTGCGTGGGCGCAAGGCTCTGGTTTCCCGATGGCCGACTCCAGCACGCGGGGGTGATCACCGGGCTGGGCGACATTGCCGGGCACCCCCATAAATTCTTTCCGAAAGCGTATCCAGGCTATCATGGCCGGGCAGTGTTGACTCAGAGCTTCAGTGCCGTGACTGCAGCGTGTTTAATGGTGCGGCGTCAGGTTTGGGAACAGGTCAACGGACTCGATGAAACGTTAGCTGTCGCCTTCAACGATGTCGACTTCTGCCTCCGTGTCAAAACGGCGGGTTACCAAAATGTCTGGACTCCTTACGCGGAAATGAATCACCACGAGTCCGCATCGCGTGGCAACGAAACCACGCCGGAAAAGCAGGCACGATATCAGGCAGAAATCGAACGGATGATTAGCCGCTGGGGCGATGTCCTAGATCACGATCCCGCCTACAACCCAAATTTAACGCTTAAGCACGATGATTTTTCCTTGGCCTGGCCCGCAAGTCATTGAATGCAAATAAAAATTTGAGGATTTTGTGCTGTCGTGGCTATGCTATAATGTCTTATGTTTTTTTGTAGATATCAGGCTTGTGTTTTTGGCTAAAATTTTTTAAGAGTTTTTCTCTAAATCAAGATCAATCTAAAAATATGCAGTTGATACCAGTTGTCTTGTCAGGTGGTGCGGGTACGCGCTTATGGCCTGTTTCACGTGAAGGCCATCCTAAGCCGTTTATGAAATTGGCTGACGGTGAAACGTTGTTAGAAAAAACCTATCGGCGCGCAACAAAGCTTCCTGGCCTCATAGACTGTGAATTTGGCCCCAAAATAGTTACGGTGACTAACCGTGATTATTATTTCATGACACGCGATGAGCTTCAGAAGGCAGGAGCTGCTGGCCCGTTTCTACTTGAACCTTGTGGACGGAATACGGCCCCGGCAATTGCGATGGCGGCACATTATATTCTTGATAAATTTGGGTCGGATGCAGTCATGTTGGTTTTATCGGCAGACCATTTGATTCAAGATGAGATCGCATTCGCTGAAGCTGTTAAAACGGCCACAGAGCTAGCAACATCAGAGGCCAATTTTTTGGTGACATTCGGCATCGTGCCCAAAGCACCGGAAACGGGATTTGGTTACATTAAGGCAGGTGGTCAATTGACCAATGCTTATCAGGTAGAGGCTTTTGTTGAAAAACCTGATGCTGTAACAGCTCAAAAATATCTGGACTCCGGAAATTACTTCTGGAATGCTGGGATGTTCTGTTTCAAAGCCAGTCAATTCCTGGGCCAACTCAGCCTCTACGCGCCCAAAGTTGCCCTCACATGCAAAAAATGTTGGGACGCGATTGAAGTAAGTGCAATGCAAGGTGAGCTCATGCTAGAAATTCCAGAGCGGCTTTTTTCTGGTGCAGAAGATATTTCCGTCGACTATGCGCTTATGGAGCGGTCTAACAAGGTCGCTGTAGTTCCCAGTGATATAGGGTGGAGTGATATTGGCTCTTGGAGTGCAATTCGTGATCTGATAGAACCAGATTCCCAGAACAACCGTGCTTATGGCGATGTAGTCTTCGTAAACAGTCATAACACCTTTGTGCAGTCAGAAGATCGGCTAGTGGCTGCAGTTGGGTTGGACAACGTGATGATCATTGATACCCCTGATGCACTACTTGTGGCTAACCCAGAGTTCTCGCAAGACGTGAAAACTGTCGTGAATCTCCTGAAGAAAATCGACCATGATGCGTTTAAATTGCACAAAACAGTCTGTCGTCCATGGGGTACATACACCGTTTTGGAAGAAGCGCCGGATTTCAAAATGAAGCGAATTGAGGTTAAGCCAGGTGCGCGGCTTAGCCTCCAGATGCACAAACACCGGAGCGAACACTGGATTGTTGTTCAGGGAGAAGCTGTGGTTGTTAACGGCGATGAAGAGTTCCTCGTCCAACAAAATGAATCGACCTACATTCCCGCGGGGCATAAACACCGCCTTGAGAATCGAACGGATCGAGATCTCGTGTTGGTTGAAGTGCAATGCGGTACATATCTCGGTGAAGACGATATCGTCCGATTTGAAGACAATTACGGCAGGGTCTGATGCTACGTTTTGCAAAACCTTTATGGGCTTATCGTAGCTTCATTTCTGGGAGCGTCAAGCGAGAATTTCAGACCAGGTACAAGGCATCCATGCTCGGTGCTGCCTGGGCAGTCTTAAATCCACTGGCCATGATTGCCGTCTACACCATCATCTTTTCTCAAGTCATGCAGGCAAAATTGCCAGGGGTCGGTAACGTTTATGGCTACAGCATTTACCTCTGCGCGGGCACCTTAACTTGGGGGCTGTTTGCGGAAATTGTTGGGCGGGGTCAAGCCGTCTTTCTCGACAACGCAAACCTGCTGAAGAAACTGAATTTTCCACGACTATGCTTACCCACAATTATCGTAGCGACAGCACTCGTAAATTTTGCCATTGTTTTTAGCCTATTTCTTGGCTTCTTAATTATTACAGACAGCTTTCCTGGCATTGTTTTCGTAAGCGTCATTCCTTTGCTTGCCTTGCTGGTTTTGTTCTCAATTGGCTTAGGGGTAACGCTGGGTGTTTTAAACGTCTTTTTTAGGGACGTTGGCCAGTTCTTTGGCATCTTCGTTACGTTCTGGTTCTGGCTAACCCCAATCGTCTACACAACAAATATCATGCCTGAATCGGTTCGTGATTGGATTGCCATTAACCCTATGGCGCCCATCATGGAAGGATTTCAAACCGTAATTTCAGCGGGCCAGTGGCCAGACTGGGAAGCGCTGATCTATCCCGCTATATTGGCAACCATGCTATGTGCCCTCGGGTTTCGATTGTTCCGAAAGCATTCGGGTGAAATGGTGGATGAACTCTAATGGGAACCGTCACAGCAGTTAACCTGGGAAAGGCCTACAAGCAATATCCTTCCCGCTGGGCAAGAATCGTCGAATGGCTCTACCCAAGTGGTGTGGCTCGTCACCAACTACATTGGGTGCTCAAAGACGTTAATTTTTCCATTCACGCGGGTGAGGCTGTGGGCATCGTTGGGGTTAACGGTGCGGGTAAGAGTACCTTGCTTAAAATGATCACCGGGACAACCCAGCCGAACGCCGGAACCGTGCAAACCACTGGTAGTGTTGCGGCGCTGCTAGAGCTCGGCATGGGTTTTCATCCAGACTTTACAGGTCGCCAGAACGCTTTAATGGCGGGTCAGTTACTGGGCATGCAACCGGAAGAAATCATCAAGCTAATGCCCGAGATCGAGGCGTTTGCCAGTATTGGCGAGTACATTGACCAACCCGTAAGGGTTTATTCCAGCGGTATGCAAGTCAGGCTAGCATTTGCGGTCGCCACCTGCAAACGCCCTGATATTCTGATTGTGGACGAGGCATTGTCAGTGGGCGATGCCGCATTCCAGCGCAAATGCTTTCAGAGAATCGAAGGTTATAGAGCAGCGGGTACGACTCTGCTTCTGGTAACGCATGACGTTGAAACAGTAAAAAAAATCTGCGATAGGGCTATCTTCATCAAAAACGGAACCTTGTTTCAGATAGGGCCGGCCAAGCAGGTATGCGACCAGTACGAGCAGTACTTGTTTGGCGGTCGCAAAGATAAGCCCCTTAAAAAGCCTGCAGAAGTTGAGCGTATACCTAATGCGGCGAGATTTGATCCGGGTATGGTTGCCAGTTGCGAAACGATTTATGGTAATGGCGAAGCAGAGATTGAAGCCTGTTGGTTGGCTGATCTTGATGGGAACCGCATTAATATCGTTGAATCAGGTGAGCCCTTTCGTTGGTGCTACCGCGTCAGGTTTAACGAAGATGTAACAAATCCTAAATTTGCGATGATGCTCAAAACGCTTGAGGGTATATCTATATTTGGCACAGATTCAGAACTGACCAATGAGGCCTCAAATGTTATCAATGCTGGTCGAGTATTATTAGTCGAGTTTTCTCTGCAGAATCTTTTGGCGCCAGGTATTTACTATTTTAATTGTGGTGTTCGTGTGGATACGCTTGAAGGTGTTCGATTCCTAAGTCGTCGTGTAGATGCTGCGCTACTTAGAGTCACCGCGTCTAAGGAAACCACAGTAATTGCTGGTTTGCTGGAAATGAAAATGCAAATGGAAATAAAAGACTTGGTGGATGATTAATGAAGAAAATTAATCAACCAATTTTTATTCACTCCTTGTTTAGGTCCGGAAGCACCTACATTTTTAATGTTTTTCGACGTGCGAAATATGCTTATATTTGCTTTCAGGAGCCTTTGCATGAGATGGCAGTTTTAGCAAAGAATAGACCAGATGACCTCATTGTTAACTTTGGTGATCATGAGGCGTCAATTAATCGTCACCCAAAGCTAGAGAAACCATACTTCTCGGAGCTATTTGAGGCGTGGCCGGCATGGCAAGAGCACATTAAGGAGAAGTATGTTTATCAGTCCTACTTTGCTAATAAAAAGGAAGATGTTGGCATTGGCTTTTGGCAGTCATTAACTTCTGTAGCCAAAGGGCGCCCCGTATTCCAAGAGTGTCGGACGTCTGGCCGTATTGGCGCCATTAAGAATTATATTGGTGGTCTACATCTTTATCTGTGGCGCAATCCCTGGGATCAATGGTGGTCCTACAAAATCAACAACTACTTCGAGGCAGCAAATCAACTCATTATTCATGCTGATAATCCACCTGCACCATTAAGGCTCATGCTTGCAGCAATGGATCTCCCCAGATTTGATGGTAAAGGTGTTGTGGCAGCAATTCAGCATTATCAGTCAACGCCAAAAACCACGGAGGAAAGCTACCTTGTTTTCTACATGCTATGGTGCCTGGCGCTGCGGGAGGGGACAACCTATGCAGATCTCATATTTAGTATCGACCGTCTTAGTGATTCCAAAGATTATCAACATGAGATTTTGATCAAGCTTCAAAAGCTCGGCATTGACGGAGTAGACTTTTCAGATTGCTCTGTTCCCCAAGGTGTTTACTCAGAAAAAGACAAGGCCTTTTTCGGAGCGTTGGAGGCAAAGGTTCATTTATGGCTACTAGAAGGCGGGTGGAAGCAGGCTGAAATTGATGCGATTCTAAATTTGCGCAAAGATTTTGCGCCAAAGCAATGGAGCCAGCCAGTTGCGAATTTAAATCCAGAAACCCTTGTTGATTTGGTAGAACGTTTTAGCGAGCTTTCTAAGCGATTTGAAACTACCAATGCAAAAAATGAACGAGCGGCAGACAAAAATCGATTTGAAACAGAGTCAAAAATTCAGCAACTAGAGAGACAATACCAAGACGCTCGAACAAAAGATGAGCAATGCCAGAACAATCTAGGTCAGGCAATACAGGCAGTTCAACAAAGTCAAGCTCAATTGCAAGAAATGGTTGGTATAGTTAACCAATCGAATAGGCTTGCCCAAGAAGCCGAGTCAAGAGCCGCTCAGTCTGAAAAGATGGCCCAAGAAGCCGAGTCACAAGCCGCACTATCTGAAGTTCGCGCACAAGAAGCCGAGTCAAGAGCCGCTCAGTCTGAAAAGGTGGCCCAAGAAGCCGAGTCACAAGCCGCACTATCTGAAGTTCGCGCACAAGAAGCCGAGTCACGTGCCTACCAATCAGTGCAGATGGTCGAAAAACTCAACTCAGAGATCGCATCGCAGAGAACCGAACTTCATAACGTCCTAGAATCCAATCATCATCATTGGAATCTAGCCAATCAAAGATGGCAAGAGCTTATCGCAGTGTATAACAGCAAATCTTGGCGCATAACGGCTCCCCTAAGGTGGCCAGTTAATCAGTTTAGATTATTGAAAATGCACGGATTCAAAAGCCGTGCAAAGGCATTGATTAATAAACTTCTCCGGAAGCTCAATGCCTATTTGTTGGGTAGACCTAAGCTTCGCAGAACATTATTGTGGCTATCACAAAAAATTGGCATTTACAGACTATTAAAAAGCTGGCGAGATCGTTTGCGCAGCCAACCTGATTACATAAAAGAGGTCCTCCAAGCTGAAAACCCAAGTAAAGAAAATTGTGAAGATTTAACAAAAGAACTAATGCCACAAGCCAGAATGATCTATAACAAACTAAAAATATCAATAGAGCAGCGTCAGGGCCAAAGTCGATGAGAATAGTGATTGATATGCAAGGTGCCCAATCCACCGGGAGTTGGAATCGTGGCATAGGGCGCTATACCTTGGCGCTTGCATCGGCAATCGCTAGAAACAGAGGCGATCATGAAATTCTTCTGGTGTTAAATGGAGCCTTCCCAGAATCCATAGAGCGAATTAAGCAGCACTTCAGTGAGCTGATTCCCGAAGAAAACATTAGAATCTGGTACTCAAATCAACCCACAGCTTTTAATAATGAAAACAATAAATGGCGTCGTGAAGTTGCGGAGCTTGCACGGGAGGCATTTATTGCCAGTCTAAAGCCTGATTTTGTTTTAATAGGAAGTCTATTCGAGGGTTTGGGTGACGATGCAGTTGTTACTATTAAGTTGTTTGATGAAAGTATTAAAACCGCAGTTGTTTTATATGACTTAATACCGTACATAAACAGCGATATCTATCTGCAAAACCAAGATGTGAAAAGATGGTACTTATCAAAGATTGAGCATTTGAGTCGGGCCGATTTATGGTTAGGTATTTCAGAGTCCTCGGCTCAAGAGGGTATCGATCATCTTGGATTTGACAAAAATAAATGCGTTAGTATTTCGACTGACGCAGATGAGCAGTTTAAAGTGAATGTTGTGTCAGACGCAACGATGGCTGGATTAAAAAGAAAATACGGAATTATAAATGATTTTATAATGTACACCGGTGGTATAGACTACAGAAAAAATATCGAAGGTTTAATCAAAGCGTATGCATTAATGCCTGAGTCGATCCGCGCCAACCATCAGCTAGCGATTGTTTGCTCCATTCAGGAAGAGACAAGGAATTCACTAATTAGGCTTGGAGAATCACTTGGACTAGAAGAGAATCAGCTACTTTTAACGGGTTATGTGCCAGAAGAAGACTTAGTTTCGCTTTATAACATATGCAGGCTGTTTGTATTTCCGTCATGGCACGAAGGTTTTGGATTGCCGGCACTGGAAGCAATGCGATGTGGTGCTGTGGTATTAGGAGCAAACACCTCGAGCCTGCCTGAAGTGGTTGGCAATCCAGAGGCCTTGTTTGATCCATATTCAGTTGAAGACATGGCCAAGCTTATAGAGCGTTCCCTAATGGACGATCAATTCCGCTTTAGTCTTAAAGAAAAATCAATTAAACAAGAGAAGAATTTTTCCTGGGACAAAACTGCAATTAAAGCAATAACGCTCATTGAAAATTCATTAAAAAGCTCTTTGCCAAGTAGTAAAAGCGAAAAACCAATAGGATATAAGCCTAGATTGGCCTTTTTATCACCACTTCCTCCGTTGAGATCTGGTATAGCTGGATATAGTTCCGAGTTGATTCCTGCTTTGACCGCATGCTATGAAATATCAGTTGTCTTAGACCAGGACGTCATGACAGATGAATGGATAAAATCCAATTGTAAAGTTTTGAGCATAGAACAGTTTAGAGAAAGAAGAAAGGAATTTGATCGAGTCTTATTTCATTTTGGGAATTCCGAATATCACAAGCACATGTTTGACCTCCTTGAGGAGACTCCCGGAGTTGTTGTCCTCCATGATTTCTTTATGTCAGGTGTGCTTAATTACATGCAGGCAAAAAACTACAAACCTGATGCAATGGATAGTCGCTTACTGCTCTCTCATGGATATACTGCACTTCAGTTCAAGCGTGCATGCACTAATGCTGACGAATTTTTATCGAAATACCCTTGCAATTTTTCAGTAATAGAAGACGCATTAGGCCTAATAGTCCATTCTAAATACTCTAAACGCCTTGCTGAATCTTGGTATGGAATTAATCAAGAGAAGTGGGAAATAATCCCGCTCTTACGAGAGACCAAAGTGTTTCAGTCACGATCCGATGCTCGCAGAGAACTTGGGTTTGATGAAAATGATTTTTTGGTTTGTTCATTCGGAATGCTTGGTCCGACAAAAATGAATGATAGGCTGTTAAGAGCATGGCTAGATTCTGGACTTTCAAAGACACAGAATTGCCATTTGATCTTTGTAGGTGAAAATCATATGGGAGACTATGGTTCAGAGCTGCTTGAAGTTATCAAGCGAAATAAAGTGAAATCGAAAATAAAAATTACTGGATGGACAGATGATCGAATTTATGATCAATATCTGGCGGCTGCAGACATTGGTGTACAACTAAGAACGCTCTCCCGTGGAGAATCCTCAAGCGCAGTTTTAGATTGTATGAAGTATGGACTCCCTACAATAGTTAATTCTAATGGCGCTATGAGTGATTTGGCTAGTTGCCCTGTCTGGATGATAGATGACGAATTTGGTGATGCAGATTTAGTATCTGCATTAGAAACGCTATGGAGTGATAAGGAATTGCGGTATAAGCTGGGATCGTCAGCTAAAGAAATGATAATTGAAAAACATAATTCAAAGATATGTGCAGAGAAGTACATGGACGCAATTGAGAGATTCTATGATGAGAGTCACAACTGCTTGGATAGGGTCATCCATAAAATTTCAATGCTCGAAACGAAAAACCAAACGGATGCTGAGCTTGTCCAGCTTTCGATAAATTTGTCAAAATCTTTCATATCGATAGCCTGAGTCAATAAAGACCAGTTTTTTTAAAATTCCACTAAGTCTATTCAATGTATAAGTTTTTAAAAGAAACGAAGGAATATAAAGGCAAATTTATAGCCACAAGCCATCTCCTTCTGTTTACGGTCATTATCTGTCTGCTTTTTTTTGTTCTTCATACCTACAGATGGCGCTTTCATTCTGATGCTGCTACAGCTGGGATGATTGCATTAGAACAGATTAGAACCAATCAATTACTTGTTAACGGATGGGCTTACTCTCAAGATTTTTGGCCGATGTTTGTATTTAACTCTGTTTATTTCTTAGAAGGACTCCTCGATAGTGTTTTTTTAAGGACCCAAGTATGGGTTGCCCTTCAATCCATATTAATTGCATATCTTACATACAAATTGCTCGGGCGGCTTACAAGTGGTCTTGTTAGAAATATTTTTTTGGTTTACCTCCTTTCTGGAGTTTCTGCGCTATGGTCAGAGTTTTTTTTCGGTCAAGGTCAGTATGGTAATGTATTGCTATTTATTCTCCTTGCAACAACTCTAGTCTTAAACATTCTTGATCTGAAGAGACCTGTCTTAACGAGTGGTATAGGCTTGTTTCTTATTTTGACTTATGCCAACAGCACCTCAATCAGGTACGTTCCACTTTTCATTTTGCCATCAGCTCTTTCACTTGTTGCAATTGGGTTGAGCTTACGGGAATTACGAGTAAGAACGTTTATTTCGCTATCGATATTAGTTGTTTCTACTGTTTGTGGCTTGTTAATTTTTTCAATTCTTAAGAAGAACTTTGTATTTTTGGACGGTGTAAACGCCTCTACGTTAGTTTCCTACGCCACTGCTTTAAGTGAAAACTTACCGGTCTTGTTAGATGGCTTATTCTCTTTACTATCTGAAGAAGTTATTGGTGTGAGGTTTGCGTCGCTTTCTTCAGCTCTCTTCCTTTTAAAACTTGGGTTGGGGCTTGCCCTAATCGCGTGCTCTTTTTTTATAATTTTTAGAAAGAATAATTACTCTGAGCCTATTCTAACAACCATATATATCAAATACTTTGGCCTTGCACTTCTAATCATTTCCTTGGCTTCAGTTTTATTTATTTCATCAATAACCAACAAGGTTGCTGCTGCTAGATACTTAATGATCCCCGTGTATTTTTTGATATTGCTGTCTACTTTGTTTCTAAACGATCTCCCTTCGTTGTATCGTCGAACTTTGATTGCGACTATGGTTGTGGTATCATTTTCAAATATCTGGATATACTACATAAAGCCCTATAATTCCGTTAATCAGTTTGATGTAGTAAAGGCCGAACTAGTAAATCGAGGGCTAACGCGTGGGTTTGCAACTTACTGGAATGCGGATGTAATCACTGTTCTTTCTGATTACAAAGTTAAAGTATTTCATCTCGATGCCGATTCGCTTAAGCCTTCTTTTTTTATGTCTTCAAAAAATTTCTACGAACCAAAAGCCATAAAAAAAACTTTTTTGTTACTTAATAGAGAAGAAGTGGCTAAGCACAATAATTTTTTGGCGTCGCATCTGCCCGGCATAACTGATTCATTTGATATTAATGGGTTTAGTGTATTTGTTTTTGAACAAGGTTTTGAGAATGAATTTTCCGACTGGTACAAACCTTTTAATTAAATTCAGGAGTTCCAAATGAAGTCGTTTTATCGGGGCCAAAGTGTTGCCCTTATTGTTCCTTGCTTCAATGAGGAAAAGGCGATTCAAGAAGTTGTTCTTGGTTTTAAAAAGTCAATGCCTGAAATTGATGTCTATGTCTTCGACAATAATTCGCATGATCGTACAGCACAGGTTTCGAAGGACTGCGGTGCTAAAGTTGTTCACGTATCTTTGCCTGGTAAGGGCAATGTTGTAAGAAGAATGTTTGCAGATGTCGATGCTGATGTATATGTGATGGTTGATGGGGATTCAACTTATGAAGCTGCTGCTGTTTGCAAACTCGTTGATAAGCTCCTTGATGACGATCTGGATATGGTTGTTGGATGTAGAGTGACTGATTCTGCTGCTAGTGGAAAGGCATATAGAGCTGGCCATGAGTGGGGAAATCGACTGCTAACCCAAAGTGTCGTAAGGATCTTTGGCGGTGAATTTACCGACATGCTTTCGGGGTATCGAGCATTTACAAGGAGGTACGCTAAATCCTTTCCTGCGTTATCCTCAGGTTTCGAAACAGAGACCGAATTGACTGTTCACGCGTTAGAATTGCGTATGCCATTTGGGGAGATTTCTACTGCCTACGGTGCAAGACCAGAGGGTTCGCACAGTAAACTTTCAACTTATAAAGATGGCTGGAGAATTCTAAAGACTATTGTTAAGCTCTACATTTCGGAGAGGCCACTTTACTTCTTTACCGGATTGTCGATCCTTCTAACGCTTACTGCGATTCTTCTTTCTTGGCCGATCTTTCTTGAATACTTTTACACAGGATTGGTTCCTAGGTTACCCACGGCTTTGCTTTCTGCGTCGCTTATTATCTGTGCGTTGTTGTCGTTTGCATGTGGTTTGATTTTGGACAACGTGACTCGCGGGCGTCATGAAATAAAGAGGCTGGCCTATCTCTCTTATGCACGGCCAAAGCTTGATACCAACAATGAAGTTTGAAAAAGAATTCTTTCTATTTGCAATAGTCGGTAGTGCCGGCTTTGTTGTGGATTCAGTAGTCCTATCGATTTTTTATGAGGTGATGGGTCCATACGTTGCCAGAATTCTATCCTTCACCTGTGCAATCTTACTTACTTGGATACTAAACAGATCATTCACGTTTGCGAATAAGAGCTCTAGCTTCTCCCTAGTCAGAGAATTTCTGTCTTACGCTGGGCTAATGATTGGTGGTGGGATGGTAAACTATATTTGTTATGTGTTGATGGTTACTTTTGTGCCTTTTGTGGATAATCGGCCCATACTTGGCGTGGCAGCTGGCAGCTTTGTTGGGCTGGGTGTGAATTTCGTCACGTCCAAAAAATTTTTGTTTAAGCACACTGAGTCTTAAAGTTTGGAGGAGTTTGTTGTGAGCATTGCAATCGTAACGGGCATCACGGGCCAAGACGGGGCCTACTTGGCAGAACTTTTGCTCGAGAAGGGTTATACGGTATACGGCACTTACCGCCGTACAAGTTCTGTTAACTTCTGGCGTATTGAAGAGCTGGGTGTTCAGAATCACCCTAACCTGCACTTAGTCGAATATGATCTTACTGATCTTGGTGCCAGCATCGCATTGGTGCAAAAAGTACAACCTGATGAGATTTACAACCTAGCAGCTCAGAGCTTTGTTGGGGTCTCGTTTGACCAGCCGTCCACCACGGCCCAGATTACGGGCATTGGAGCGTTAAATCTTCTTGAAGCCATTCGGTTGGTGAATACTAAGATTCGCTTTTATCAGGCCAGCACTTCTGAAATGTTTGGCAAGGTTCAGGCTATTCCTCAGAAAGAAGATACTCCTTTTTATCCACGCAGCCCATATGGCGTTGCCAAACTCTACGCGCATTGGATGACCATTAATTACCGTGAGAGTTACGACATTTTTGGTTGTAGCGGCATTCTCTTTAACCATGAGAGCCCGCTGCGTGGCCGTGAATTCGTCACACGCAAGATCACCGACAGTGTGGCCAAGGTCAAGCTCGGCCAGTTGGAGTGTATGGAACTGGGTAATCTAGACGCGAAGCGCGACTGGGGTTTTGCCAAAGAATACGTTGAAGGTATGTGGCGCATGTTGCAGGTTGATACGCCAGACACCTACGTTCTGGCCACCAACCGAACTGAAACAGTCCGTGACTTTGTCGAAATGGCATTCAAGGGTGCCGGCATTCAGGTTGAATTCAAAGGCACGGCCGAGAATGAAACCGCTGTAGACACAGCAACCGGTAAGACGGTTATGCGCATCAACCCCAGGTTCTATCGACCAGCCGAAGTTGAACTGCTCATTGGTGACCCGGCCCACGCTAAAGCCAAGCTGGGTTGGGAGCCAAAAACCACCCTGGAGCAGTTATGCCAGATGATGGTCGAGGCGGATTTGCGCAGAAATAAAGCCGGTTTCTCTTTCTGATGAAACGATTGCTGATCACGGGTGCCGAAGGGTTTACCGGACGGCACCTTGTTGATGCTGCGGTGGCATCCGGGTTTGATGTTACTGAATTAAAGTCCGATCTGACCAATGCTCCAGCCCTTGAGCAGGAAATATTGGCAGCCAATCCGACGCATGTAGTCCATCTGGCTGCGATTAGCGCAGTGACCCACGCGGATCAATCCGCTTTTTATCAGGTCAACCTGTTTGGTACCCTGAATCTTCTGAATGCGCTCATCGCTCTGCCCACGCCGCCAGAGAAAGTGCTTTTGGCGAGTAGTGCCAACGTTTACGGCAACCAGATCGGAGAAATCTCAGAGGCTGTCTGCCCCAAGCCCGTGAACCATTACGCCACGAGCAAGCTGGCCATGGAGCATATGGCGATGACCTATGCCGACCGGCTACCGTTGCTCATGGTACGGCCTTTTAACTACACGGGGGTCGGTCATGATCAGCGCTTTGTTATCCCCAAGATCATTGATCATTTTAAACGCGGTGCCGAGAAGATTGAGCTTGGTAATCTGGAGGTATACCGCGAGTACAACGATGTGCGTATGGTTTGCGACGTCTATTTGAGGCTGCTGGAAAAAGGCCAGTTGGGGGAGATTTACAATGTATGCTCGGGCAGGGCCTTTTCGTTGGGGGAAGTGATCGCCTTGGCGGAGAAGCTGTCAGGTCAACACATAGAGGTATCGGTCAATCCCATGTTTGTTCGGGCCAATGAGGTGCATACCCTATCCGGAAATGCGGAGAAGCTTGAATCTGCTATTGGGCACGTTCATGGCTATTCGTTAGAAAACACCCTAGCGTGGATGTTGGCGTCAAACTAGTTCAGTCAACGCTTGGTGCACAGGTTCTAGAAGCCACCGCAACGGCAGTCGGGAACTTGTTTTACAGAAGCGCACTGAATGTTCTTCCGGGCAAAATTCCTAGGGGCGGTGTGCCAGTTATCTTTCCCCAGTTTGCCGAATATGGTGATCTCGGCAAACATGGCTTTGCTCGCAACATGCAGTGGCAGAATACGCTGGCCGATTCTCAGGATAAGGGTTCTGCGCTTGGTCGAACCCGGCATACGCTGACGATTAATGATTGGGACATCAGCTTATGGCCCTACCATGCGCAGATTATTCTGGATACGGAATTAACGTCTGAGCATTTTGAGCAAACCCTGACCGTCATCAATCTAGGCAATCAGGAATTTTCCTGGACGGGTGGTTTACATCCCTATTTTTTTACCATGGACATCCGAAGTTGTACTTTGACGGGTTTGTCCGGTGTTGGTTACCACGATAGATATTCCGATCAGCCGCGATTAAAAGGGAGTCACCAACTGGTTTGGTGTGAAGCCCCGTGTGAAAAGCTATTTGCAGAAGCCCCGCCTTTGCAATTGCAAGCAAATGGGCGCATTTTGGACCTTAGCTGCACGGGGTTTGATCAATGGATGATCTGGAACCCCGGTAAAGAGGGAGGCAGAGAGCTCGATGACATGGCAGATGACGATTGGCAGCGTTTTGTCTGCATTGAACCGGTATGTGTCGAGAGGCCTGTAAGGTTGCCGCCCGGTGAGACGTTTACAGGTAGCTTACGTCTTGGTTGGGGGGCGAAGTGTCTGTAAACTTCCATAATGCTCAGAAAAATTAAATGCTTTGTTAGGGATGTGTGGGCATCCGTTTTTTTTTCTGTTGTACTACGGAAACCAGAAGCATTTTCTTCAGACCAGATCGGAATCAATTTTATTGGCTATGCAAAAGCCGAAATGGGGCTTGGTGAAGCCCTTCGTTCGTTGGTTCGTTCATTACAAACAGTCAACATCCCGCTGCTGGTTCGGGATTTTGACCCGAAAATCCGAAGTGATCAGACGAACATGGAAATGGCAGGCCTTCTGGAACCGGCCTGTCGATACCCCATAAATTGCCTTTGCATCAACCCTGATATGCTTTATCGCCTGCCCAAATGGTTGCGATATCGAGAATGGACAAAACAATACAACGTTGGGTATTGGTTCTGGGAACTCTCAAATTTTCCCGCTAACTGGCGGTATGCAACAAAGCTGGTAGATGAAATATGGGTTAATACAGAATACGTGGCTGAAGCCATGAGAAAAAGCGGTAAACCAGTCTACAAAATTCCGTTTTCAGTGGCGTTTGTATCGCCCTCGGAGCGCATCACCAGGAAGCAACTGGGGCTCGATGAATCTGCATTTCTATTTTTGTTCAGCTACGATGTTCTCTCTTCGTCAGGACGAAAAAATCCGGAAGCAGTCATTGATGCTTTTTTGCAGGCGTTTCCCAAACAGGAGAACGCATCAGTGGGTTTGGTCATCAAATCTGTTAACGAAAGCGTAGCGCCCGACCTAACAGCAAGGTTGCTTGACCGGATTCAGCAAGACACCAGAATCACCATTATCGATAAGGTGTTGGCAACAGATGAGATGCGCGGCCTGATAAGCTGCTGTGATTGCTATGTGTCCCTCCACCGGGCAGAAGGGCTCGGCTTGGGGATGGCTGAAGCAATGTATCTGGGTAAGCCCGTAATCGCGACCGCCTACTCGGGAAACATGGAGTTTATGAATGAGAAAAATTCATACCTGATTCCCTATCGGATGATTCCCGTAGACCCCGACGACTATCCAAACGCACAGGGTCAATTCTGGGCGGATCCGGATGTATCAGCCGCTGCCGCATCAATGCGCAGCGTCTTTGAGTCGCCTCTTGATGCCAAAGTCATCGGGCAGTCCGCAGCAAACTACATCCGCCAGCACCACTCACCTGAAGTATCGGGTCGGGCAGTACTTGAACGAGTTAGGCAAATCGAACAGAGTGGCCGCACCGAACCCCGAAGTGATCCCGTGCCCAAGAGCATTCTCATGCTCGGCCAGAGAGGTTTGCAGGCATTGGTCAGCCTGATGACCATGCTCTTCATTGCAAAATTTCTCTCACCAGAGTCCCAAGGGTGGTACTACGCCTTTTTAAGCCTCGCTTCCTTGTATACGCTTGCCGATCTGGGATTGTCGGTGGCACTGGTTCCTTATTTTGCAGTCAGTTTTAGCAAAATATCGCTACGTCGGCCAGGTCTTCTGGATGGCGCGGACAGTGCACAGTTGGTACAGCGATTAAGGCAGTCAGTAGACTGGTATGTCTTATTGGCTTTTTTATACGTACTCATTCTCACGCCATTCGGCATCTGGTTTTTTGGCAGGCTGCCTTCGACCCAAACGGACTGGCTGTTGCCGTGGGTGGCAATTGTTTTTACGTGTGCAGGGCAACTCTTACTGCTTCCGTTGATGGCATTCATTGAAGCCGCAGGTAAAGTCGTTGCCATCACCTACATGAGATTGGTTCAAATTGCCCTAAGCGGCGTTGCCTGCTGGTTTTTGCTGTACGAGAACCAAAGTTTGTGGGCGGCCTTTATTGTGGTCTTTAGCGCTGTAATTATTCCTTTTATATGGTTGAAATCCCAATGGCCAAGACTGCTCGAGTTGGTCCAGTCAGATATCTGCAAAAACTTCACTTTCAAGTCGTCGATCAATGGCGTTCAGTGGCGAATTGGCGTCTCATGGCTCTGTGCCTATTTATCCAGCCAGATATACAGCCTTATTCTTATGCAGCTTGATGGCCCGATTATTTCTGGCCGGCTGGCGCTGAGCATGGCGATTGCCAACATGGTCGGGGTGCTCTCGTTATCTTCAATGGCTGGAAAAGTCGCCTTTGTCAGTCATGACGCTGCGCGCAACGACATATCAGGATTTAGAGCTAAATTTCGGGCTGACATGAGCTTCTACGGAGGAATATATGCCCTAGGTATATTGTCTGTTCTGGCCGTGTACTGGTTTATTCAAGACACAACCTATACAGAACGGGTTTTGCCCCTATGGCAGATCATGGGCCTGATGGGGTTCATGTTTGTCGTAAACCTGCTGAATCTTTTTTCATCCTATGTGCGTTCCTATTTGCGCGAGCCATTTATGCGGGTTAATTTGATCGGTACGTTATTGACCTTGCCACTCGCTTATCTGGGGGCCGTCTATTTCTCATCGGCTGGCATCGTTATTGTGCTTGCTGGTGTTGCTCTTGTCGTAACCTTGCCTTTGGCAATAGTCGTTTGGCGTTCAGAGATCAAGAAAGCGGTTGAAGACGCAGGTAGAAAGAACGATCATGCATTCTAAAACAGCCTCGATCGTAATCACCTACAATCCCGACAAGGATAACCTGCTAAGGCTTATAGATAAAACCGTACAGCAACTTGACTGGGTGCTTGTTGTCGACAATGGTTCGCAGCAAGATATTCGTCAATGGCTTGGTGGGTTTCGGGAAAATGTCGAATTTATCCCTTTAAGAGAAAATCTAGGCATTGCGCAAGCCCAGAATGTCGGGATTCGGCGTGCCAAAGAGCTCGGGGCAGATTATGTCGTACTCTTTGATCAAGATAGCAATCCTGAGCCCACAACCTTACCAGCGCTGGTGACTGCTTTAGAAAAGCTGCTGCAAGAAGGTCATCAAGTGGGCTGTGTTGGCCCACGTTATGTGGATAGTCGTCAGAACAACCCAACGCCATTCATTCGGGTCGAAGGATTGCGTCTGGTTCGTACATCATGCGATTGCCAATCGGAAGTGGTGCCTGTCGATCATTTAATTGCCTCGGGTTCGCTCATTCCTATCAAGACACTGGATATTGTCGGTGGCATGAAAGAGGAATTGTTCATTGATTATGTCGACCTGGAATGGTGCGAACGGGCTTTGGCCATGGGGTATCAAACCTACGGTGTATGTGCTGCAAAAATGGAGCATGCTCTGGGGGATGAACCCATCAAATTCCTTGGAACGGCTTATCCCGCTAGAAGCCCGTTAAGACATTACTACATGTTTAGAAATGCGGTTTGGATGTACCGGCAAAATTATGTCCGATGGAACTGGAAAGTCGTTGATGCATTGCGCCTCTTGCGTAAATACGTTTTCTACACGCTCTTTGCCAAGCCCAGGCATCGGCACTTACAGATGATGACCAAGGGAATGTGGCACGGCCTCATCGGTAAGATGGGTCGGTTCGAAGCATGATATCGGCCTCGATCGTAAGCCACGGGCATGGCGATATGGTCTGGCAACTGGTGCGTCAGCTAGAAAGTTGCCCGGAGATCTCGCAGATTATTGTAACGCTAAACATTGAAGAACCGAGTCCAGCCGCACAGCATGAAAAATTCACCATCATCAGAAACAGCACACCCAAAGGTTTCGGCGAAAACCACAACGCTGCCTTTGCTCTGGCAACCGGCGATTTTTATGCAGTGATTAATCCGGATATCGTTCTTGAGCAGAATCCATTTCCTATTTTGCTAGAGACGTTCAACGAAAATAATGTTGGCCTCGTCGCCCCGCGAGTAAATGGACCCCATGGTGAACCTGAAGACAGTATGCGGCGTTTCTTAACGCCTTGGTCAATGCTCATGCGTGTGATTGGCTATGATTCTGGTGCATATTCATACGCTAAGACGCCTCATGCCATCAACCCGGACTGGGTCGCGGGTATGTTCATGCTATTTCGCACCAATGCCTATGCTAGGGTTCAAGGGTTTAATGAACGCTATTTCATGTACTGCGAAGACGCAGACATTTGCACACGGTTATGGAAGGCTGGTTACGCCGTTGCCGGTTGTACATCGGCCAGTGTCATTCACAATGCCCAACGCGCTAGCCGCCAGAATCTTAAACATCTATCCTGGCATCTGCGTAGCATGATGCGGTATTTTTTGAATCATTCCTTTTCGTTGCCGAAGTGTACGGTCTGCGTAGACACAAAAAGAAGATAAACCATGTCAGCCTTGGTCGTCGCCTTCGTTCTGAGCCTAATTGCCACCTTGCTTGTGGTGCGCTTTAACCATCTGCACGAACACATTACTGCAGATCATGACACACAGGGTATCCAGAAATTTCATACAAGCCCTGTGCCACGTGTTGGCGGATTGGGATTGGTCATTGGCCTAGTTGGCGCGCTGGGATTCAGATATTTTCAGAATCAGGAGGTGGGTACTTTTGGCCTGCTTTTACTTGTGGCCGCGATACCGGCTTTTGGGTTTGGCTTCGTAGAAGATATTACGAAGCGGATTGGGGTCAAAGTCCGTCTCATCGCCACGGCATCGTCGGCAGTATTGGCAGGTTATTTGTTAGGTGCGTGGTTATCGAGCCTGCAGATTCTGGGCATCGATAACCTCATGAGCCATTACCCCCTGTTTGCAATTATTGTCACGTGCTTTGCGGTGGCCGGGGTCGCTAATGCTTTCAATATTATTGACGGCTACAACGGTTTGTCCGGTATGGTTGGTGTCATTATTCTTGGCGGCATTGCCTATGTGGCATTTCAACTCCAAGACCATGAAATCATGATCGCTGCCGTTGCCATGATAGGCGCCATCCTCGGTTTTTTGATCCTAAATTACCCACGCGGCCTTATATTTCTGGGGGATGGTGGCGCCTATCTGATCGGTTTCTGGGTTGCAGAACTTTCAGTGCTCTTAACAGCACGTCACCCTGAAGTATCCAAATGGTTTCCTTTGTTGCTCTGTGCCTACCCGATTTTTGAGACACTCTTCACCATTTACCGGCGCGTTATCATTCACCGCACGCACCCGGGTATGCCGGATGCAGCGCACCTGCACCAGATGATCTACAAACGGGTTGTGCGTTGGGCAGTAGGGTCGAGCGAGCCGGTTGATAAGGTCATACGTAATTCACTAACGGCCCCTTACCTCTGGGTGCTCACTGCCCTGGCTGTTATACCAGCGGTGCTCTTCTGGCATAACGCCTGGGTATTGCGCGGGTTTGCACTGCTATTCGCGATCACTTACGTTGTACTTTATCGCAAGCTTGTATACTTCAAAACTCCAAAATGGCTCAGCCTTAACTGGAAGCGCTAAGCTACAAAACAATTAGCCCTGCACCTTCACATGCATCGGCGGCAGGCCCTGGCAGGCGCGGTTGTGAATGGTTGTGAAGGCTGTTTCGATATGGCGGGCGAAGGCCTGGTTATCGAAGAGGGCTGAACTGGGCAGATTGGCCGCCAGTTTCTCACGGATAGATTGCATCAGTGCCGGGTCAGAGGCCAGTTCAACTGCTTTATCTTCATACGCTTGTTCAGTCGCAGTAACCAGCTCCGGCAGACCCACCGCCTTCAGTAGGCTTGACCCCATCCGCCCTGCAAACGACTTACCCGTCCGGGTCAGCACTGGTAGCCCCACCCGCAGTGCGTTACTGGCCGTTGCTCCTGCGTTATACGGCAGCGTATCCAGGAACAAATCCCCCAACCGTTGGCGCGCTAGGTGATCCTCTAGCAGAATCTTCTTGGCAAAGATTAGTCGGCCTGGGTCTACCCCGTGCGCTGCTGCAAACGCCCTTAAATTCTCCTGGGCCTTCTCATTACTCACAAACAACCACAGCACCCCATGGGGCACCCGGTTCAGAATCCGCATCCAGATCTCAAACACCGGGGGCGTAATCTTGTAATTATTGTTAAACGCACAAAACACAAACGCATCATCCGGCAACCCGAACTCCGCCCGGGTCATCGGTCGGTCAGAAGGGTGCTGCTCCGGGTCATTGATCTGGTAACTCGGCAGATAGATCATCTTCTCGTTGTAGAAAGGCCTTGCCTCTGCTGGCACAATCGTCTCATCCGTCACCAGATAATCAATATAGGGCGCGCCCATCGTCCCCAGATACCCGATATAGCTCACCTGCACCGGCGCCGCCCGGTGTGCAAAGATCCCGGCCCGGCAGTTCTCAGTAAACCCATTCAGATCCACTGCAACATCGATCTCCATTGAACGGGCGAGTTCAGCCACCTCCTTGTCGGAGAGATCCTGGATCTCGATAAACTGATCCACAGACTCTTTGACCCGCTGATGCCACTTATCCTTGATTGGGTTACCCAAGGAGAACGCAATCACCTCAAAGCGGTTACGGTCGTGAGCCGCAAATAGCCCCAGCATCAAATGGGCGACCGGGTGGTTTCTGAAGTCGGTCGAGAAGTAGCCGATCTTAATCCGAGTGTGCTCGGCATGTGTCAGAGGTGGCGGCAGTTCATCCTTGGCCGGAAACTCACTCCCTACAAAAGTCTCAATAGCGCGCTGCTGGACTTGTGGATCGTCCACCAGGGTCATTACAGCAAATGGGGCCGACACCGGCTTGCCGGCCATAATGTCACGCGTCAGGTCTGCAACTAGGCCATCGAACCCCGCCCATTCCCCCACATGCAATTTAATGTAAATACATTGGGCGCGTAAGAACTTGGTCTCCGGATCAATCGCTAGTGTGCGCTCGTAAGCAGCCAATGCCGCGGGGAAATTTCGTTGTGAATAGTATAGATTGCCTCGATTGAGTGTTGTTGAATGCTTCATAGGCTCAAGCGCTAACGCCTGATCGTAAAGTGCTTCAGCCTCATCGTAGCGGAGCTGTTTAACTAAAACATCAGCACGGTTACCCAAACAATCCACATGCTTCGGTTGAAGCAACAAACAATGTTTGTAAGCAGCATCGGCCTCGCTTAAACGTCCCAGTTGCTGCAACAAATTGCCTAAGTTGTAGTATGAATCCGGCAAATCTGGATTCAAGGCAATCGCCTTGTTGTAGCAGATTCTGGCCTCGTCAAGCCGTTTCAACTGCTTGAGCGCCGTGCCCATATTGCAGTAGCTCTCAGCGGCTTTCGTTTCAAAGCAGATCGCTTGCTCGTAACAGGCAATTGACTCCTCGAAACGATTTAAATCTACGAGTAAATTGCCCAGACGAAAGTAGGCATCGGAATATCTTGGGTCGAGCGCTATGAGCTTCTCATAACAAGCCAAGGCTTCATCTGGCTGGTGGAAGCTTTCACATAGCAGAACCCCTAAATTAGCGTAGGCACTCAAGCAGTTCGGGTCAACGGCAATGGCCTGTTCATGATAAGCGCGCGCCTGGTCGAACTGCTTTAAACGGCGGCACACCACGCCAAGGTTTGTAAGCGTATCGGCATTGTTCGGCTGGAGCTTTAGAGCCTCCTTAAAATGGCTGGCGGCATTCTCCATTTCCCCCAGTGCAAAAGCGACCTGCCCCAAGCGGATATGAATGGGCGTCTGTTTTGGTAACTCCTTAGCAAGCGCCAGAAAAACTTTCTGGGCATCTTCCAGTCGGCCAGCGTTTTGATGCGCAATACCCGCCTGAAACCGCTGATTGGCACTTGTGGTCATCGTTCTTCGCCTTTTACGGCGGTATGCGCTGGCGGCAGGTTTTGGCAAGCGCGGTTGTGAATGGTTGAGAAGGCGGTTTCGATATGGCGGGCGAAGGCCTGGTTATCGAAGAGTGCGGATGTGGGTAGGTTAGTGGCCAGCTTCTCTCGGATAGACTGCATCAGTGCCGGGTCAGAGGCCAGTTCAACTGCTTTATCTTCATACGCTTGTTCAGTCGCAGTAACCAGCTCCGGCAGACCCACCGCCTTCAGTAGGCTTGACCCCATCCGCCCTGCAAACGACTTACCCGTCCGGGTCAGCACTGGTAGCCCCACCCGCAGTGCGTTACTGGCCGTTGCTCCTGCGTTATACGGCAGCGTATCCAGGAACAAATCCCCCAACCGTTGGCGCGCTAGGTGATCCTCTAGCAGAATCTTCTTGGCAAAGATTAGTCGGCCTGGGTCTACCCCGTGCGCTGCTGCAAACGCCCTTAAATTCTCCTGGGCCTTCTCATTACTCACAAACAACCACAGCACCCCATGGGGCACCCGGTTCAGAATCCGCATCCAGATCTCAAACACCGGGGGCGTAATCTTGTAATTATTGTTAAACGCACAAAACACAAACGCATCATCCGGCAACCCGAACTCCGCCCGGGTCATCGGTCGGTCAGAAGGGTGCTGCTCCGGGTCATTGATCTGGTAACTCGGCAGATAGATCATCTTCTCGTTGTAGAAAGGCCTTGCCTCTGCTGGCACAATCGTCTCATCCGTCACCAGATAATCAATATAGGGCGCGCCCATCGTCCCCAGATACCCGATATAGCTCACCTGCACCGGCGCCGCCCGGTGTGCAAAGATCCCGGCCCGGCAGTTCTCAGTAAACCCATTCAGATCCACTGCAACATCGATCTCCATTGAACGGGCGAGTTCAGCCACCTCCTTGTCGGAGAGATCCTGGATCTCGATAAACTGATCCACAGAATCCTTCACCCGCTGATGCCACTTATCCTTGATTGGGTTACCCAGGGAGAACGCAATCACCTCAAAGCGGTTACGGTCGTGAGCCGCAAATAGCCCCAGCATCAAATGGGCGACCGGGTGGTTCCAGTAATCCGTAGAGAAATACCCGATCTTGATCCGCGCATGCTCGGGGTGTGGGGTTGGAAGCGGCAGTTCATTCTTGGGTGGATACTCACTCCCTGCAAAAGTCTCAATAGCGCGCTGCTGGACTTGTGGGTCATCCACTAGAGCCATCACCGCAAACGGGGCCGACACCGGCTTGCCGGCCATAATGTCACGCGTCAGGTCTGCAACTAGGCCATCGAACCCCGACCAATCCCCCACATGTAACTTAGTATACAAATAGTGGCCTTGCAGAAAGTTGACCGGCACACGCAGCTCAACAGCTTTCTGATAATTCTTTACGGCTTCCGGATAATTCTTGAGGCCACCATAGCAGATCGCCATGTTGGCTAAAGCAGAGCCGTAATCTGGCCTGATCGACAGCGCTTGCTCAAAGAGGGGGATTGCTGCTTTAAAGTCCTTGCGCCGCATATATACATTGCCGAGGTTGTAATAGGCATCTTGCAGCTTAGGGTTTAGCGAAATCGCCTTTTTGTAGGCGGCAATGGCCGCTTCAGGTTGTTGGAATGCCTCATGCATCAAAAGCCCAAGGTTACAATGGGCTTCAGCATAATTCGGGTTAATTTCAATTGCCTTTTTCTGGCACGCCAGTGCGTCATCGTAACGCTTTAGCCGGCGGTAGATCACACCCAGATTTGCCACCGTATCAGCTCGCTTTGGGTCGCAGGATAGCGCATCTTCTAAGTGCTTGGCAGCATCTTCCAGATTACCCAATGCAAAGGCAGTTAGCCCTGCACGGTTGTGCAGGGAAAACTCTCTGGGAAACTGTTGCACCAAGGCCGTAAACACGCCATACGCCTCAGCGGCCTTGCCGTCCGTTAACAAACGAATGCCTTCTTGGAGGCGTCGATTGGCAAAGGCGATCGCGTCAGAGGTGCCACGTTTCTGTAGTTTTCGGTTTTTCAAAGCGTTCCTGCTTGTCATTAGCGTTTCTGAAAGCGCGGCTCGAACCTTGGTCACAACGGCATCCCAGCGACCGGGCTGGGCTTGTCGGAAGAGGCGGGCGCTTGGGTACCAGGGTGAATCTTTCCGCGTCAGGAGCCAGCGCCAATCCGGTGCAGCGGGAAGTAGAATCCAGACGGGTTTTCCCATGGCGCCTGCCAGATGCGCCACCGAGGTATCGACCGAGATCACTAGATCCATCAACGAAACAATGGCCGCGGTATCCGCAAAATCATTAATTGCCTCGCAATGAGTACGAATCATCGGTAACGCAGCAAGACTGTTTGCATCCTCTTCTCGGATCTCTTTTTGTAGGCAATGAAATTCAATCGGTAGCGATAAGAACGGTAAAAGTTCCTTCAGCGCAAGACTCCGGTTATGGTCATTTTGGTGCAATGTTGAGCCAGACCAGACCAACCCAACCCGAGGCTTGGCATGCGAGCCGAGTCTTTGAGCCCAGGTTGCAACGCGTAACGGTTCGGTAGACAGATAAGGTGCTGAAGGCGGCATATGGTCGAGCGTTGTGCCAAATGCCAAAGGCAAACTCATCAGCGGGATATAGTAGTCAAACCTAGGTAACGGGTCGCCCATAACAACAAGCTCGCAGGCGGGTGTCAGTGTCTTCAGCAGCGGTACCAAAGGTGCCGGGGTTTCCAGAATAACCTCGGCGTCCATTTCGACTGCTAATTGGACATACCGGGCATATTGGATGCAGTCGCCGATCCCTTGCTCATGATGTATCAGCAAACGTTTGCCTGCGAGAGGCGTTTTGCCGAGCCATAGGGGCTCATTGAAATCGCGGCTACCCAAGCGCATTCCCGATTTCCAGCCCCATTCATACAACACAAAACCCTCTGGAAAATCTCCCATCAGGAGCTTTAGAAATGCTTTGTTCCAGTAGGCGTCCGCAAAGTCAGGGTTCAGTGCAATCGAACGATCAAGGCACGCCAAGGCTAGTTCATAATTGCTTGTCTTATGGGAAAGCAGGCCCATGTTAAAGTGAGCGTCCGCTGAAGCGGGGTCTAGCATCAGCGTCCGCTGAAAAAAGTAGCGGGAATCTGCCTCGTGCCCTAGGTCCGCAAGCGTGACACCCATATTGCAGTAAGCTTGGGCGTAATCGGGCTTCAGTCTAATGGCATCTTGGTAGGCGCTTAGAGCATCGGCTAAACGGTTTAGCTTGCGCAATGCATTGCCGCGGTTGTTGTGGACTACTGCAGAATTAGGGTTGTGGACTATTGCACGATCATAAGATTCAAGCGCCGCATCAAAGCGCCTCAGCGCTTGAAGAGCGTTACCGTGGTTAATATAAGCATCAGCATAATTGGGCTTAAGCGCAAGGGCCTTTTCTGCTGCGGCAAGTGCAGCCTCCGGCGGGCTGTGGCCGTCTAGCAGCGTTATAGAGAGGTTGTTGTAGGCTTCGGCATACTCGGGATTGAGTTGAATCGCCGCACGATAAGCGGCTTTCGCAGCAGTAAAGTTGCGTAGATTTCCGAGGGCGACGCCAAGGTGAGATAATGTATCGGCCTGATTTGGATCAAGATTTAACGACTTTCTTAAAAGCTCAATCGATTGTACGTAATGGCCGGCTTGAAGCTCTGCGCTACCTGCAAGGTGTAAAAGTCGCGGATTGGTGGCGTGTCGATTAACAAGCTGCCGTAAAATCGCAATAGCTTGTGCATGGTTACCAGTGCCTTGTAATGCCTGAGCCTCAGCCAGGAGCGCGTTGTCACCATCAGGTATGTGTGCTTGATCGTCCATGACATGATTTTAAAGTAAGTTATCAAAAAAGCGGCGGGGTCAGAGTTGTTGTAAATGCGCAACACTTCAAAAAAAACACAATGAATTGGTTGCCATGGCGCTGAAGTATGGTTAGTATCCAACCGTTAGTCTCGAATATTGCTCGTGGCAAGAGTATTTGCGCATGGGTTTTGTATTATCTTTAAGGAGCGTTAAATGGCTTTTACCTATACCTTGTCGGGCTCGAGCGGCTCATACACACTAGAAATCGCGTCAACTCAAGGCGTGACACTATCACTGGCCTCTGCTAGTTCTAGCGCCAACGTTACGATCAGCCAAGGTGGGTCAACGGTAGACTTAGGCGCTCCAATTAGCGCATTTGCTGTTGGCGGGTTGCCGGTTACAACGAACGGTTCTGCCATCGTTACCTATGATGCCGTAACGTTTATAACGGGCTCGGGGTTGGCTAGCAAATTTACGGCCGGCGCTATTTTGGCGGTATCTGCAAATGCCTCGACAAGTAATTACCTGGTTACTGCTGACAACCTGAATGTGATCGCTGATAACGCGATTCAGGATCTGAACCTGACTAATGTTCAATTTGCTGCTGTAGCAACAAACAGTCTCAATGCTGTTCTTGATGAAAAGCTGTCGAGCGTAGCGGGTGATGAAGCTACAATTAATGCTGCGGATTTCTCAGCTGGTACAACGATTAGCGCAGCTACATACACCTCTGATTTTATCGTGGTTGGCTCTTCGGGTGCTGATACGATTACTGGCGGCGCGGGTGCTGATACGATTACCGGTGGCTCGGGTGCTGACAGCATTGTCGGTGGCTCGGGTGCTGACATTATTACCGGTGAAGTAGGTAATGACACTGTGATCGGTGGCGCAGGCGCTGACACCTTTAACGTGGACAGTGGTACGGACGTCATTAACGATCTGGGCAATGGCCAAGATATCTTGGTTGTTTCTTCGGGCGCAACTGCTAATGCCACAGTGGCTACAAGCTGGACGGCTACTGCTGCAACAGTCAACAGTGGCTCGGCAACGTTGGATCTGAATGATGGCGTTGGCGTTGATCTGACGGGTGTTACTGCAGCTGGTGCATTTGCTGTAACTGCTAGCGGCAATACTGCAGCTTCCTATGTTCGTGGTTCGATCAACGCGGACACAATTACAGGTAGCTCGTTGGCCGATGAACTGCGTGGTTACAATGGCAATGACAGCATTTTCGGTGGTTCTGGCAACGATGTTATCTACGGTGGCGTGGGTAATGACACGGTCAACGGTGGGGTGGGTAATGACACCATCACAGTAGACTGGGGTACGGACACCATTACCGATCTGGGCCTGGGTCAGGATGCGCTGGTTGTTACATCAGGCGCAACGGCTAATGCAACGGTCACCACGGACTGGACGGCAACTTCGGCAACATCAAACTCTGGAACGGCAACGCTGACTCTGGGTGACGGTGTTGATGTCGTTCTGACCCTTGCTGCTGGTACGTCGGGCTTCACGATCGCTGCTGGTAATGCAACGACCGCGTCTGTAATCGTTGGTTCGGGTAATAATGACACGATCACAGGTAGTTCGCTGAATGACATCATTAACGGTAACGCGGGTGCTGATAGCATTACCGGTGGTGTGGGTGCTGACACTGTGACCGGTGGCGCAGGCGCTGACACCTTTAACGTGGACAGTGGTTCGGACGTCATTAACGATCTGGGCAATGGCCAAGATATCTTGGTTGTTTCTTCGGGCGCAACTGCTAATGCCACAGTGGCTACAAGCTGGACGGCTACTGCTGCAACAGTCAACAGTGGTACGGCAACGTTGGATCTGAATGATGGCGTTGGCGTTGATCTGACGGGTGTTACTGCAGCTGGTGCATTTGCTGTAACTGCTAGCGGCAATACTGCAGCTTCCTATGTTCGTGGTTCGATCAACGCGGACACAATTACAGGTAGCTCGTTGGCCGATGAACTGCGTGGTTACAATGGCAATGACAGCATTTTCGGTGGTTCTGGCAACGATGTTATCTACGGTGGCGTGGGTAATGACACGGTCAACGGTGGGGTGGGTAATGACACCATCACAGTAGACTGGGGTACGGACACCATTACCGATCTGGGCCTGGGTCAGGATGCGCTGGTTGTTACATCAGGTGCAACGGCTAATGCAACGGTAACCACGAGCTGGACGGCAACTTCGGCAACATCAAACTCTGGAACGGCTACGCTGACTCTGGGTGACGGTGTTGGTGCAGACCTGTCGCTTGCTGCTGGTACATCGGGCTTCACGATCGCTGCTGGTAATGCAACGACCGCGTCCACTGTGACAGGTTCTGCCAACAATGACACGATCACAGGTAGTTCGCTGAATGACGTCCTGAACGGTGGTTCGGGTGCTGACATTATTACTGGTGGCGTAGGCACTGACACTGTGACCGGTGGCGCAGGTGCTGACACCTTTAACGTTGCCTCTGGTACGGACGTCATTAACGATCTGGGTAATGGTCAGGACATCCTGGTTGTTTCTGGTACAGCAACTGCCAACGCCACAGTGACTACAAGCTGGACAGCAACTGCTGATACAGGCAACAATGGCACAGCTGCGACTCTGACGCTGGAAGATGGCGTTGGTGTGAACCTTGCTCTTGCTAGCGGTCTGGTGGGTTATACGGTCACTGCTGCCGGCAATACGGCAGGCTCCTATGTCCGAGCCTCTGCCAACGCTGACACAATTACAGGCAGCTCTTTGGCAGATGAACTGCGTGGTTACAACGGCAATGACACCATTTTCGGTGGTTCTGGCAACGATATCATCTTCGGTGGCGTGGGTAACGACACGGTCGCTGGTGGTGCAGGTGCTGATAGCATCACGGTGGATTGGGGCACAGACACCATTACCGATCTGGGTCTGGGTCAAGATGCTCTGGTTGTTACATCAGGCGCAACGGCTAATGCAACGGTCACCACGAGCTGGACGGCTACTGCCGATACAAGCAACGCCGGTACGGCTACGCTGACGCTGAGTGATGGTGTTAATGTAAATCTGGCCCAAGCTGCTGGTACGTCGGGCTTCACGATCACTGCTAGCAATGCAACTACTGCGTCCTATGTACGAGGCTCTGCCAACAGTGACACAATCACAGGTAGCTCGTTGGGCGATGAACTCCGTGGCTTTGATGGTAACGATTCCATCGTCGCAGGTGCAGGCATTGATGTCATCTGGGGTGGCGTAGGTGCTGATACGCTAAATGGCGGAACCGGTGTTGACATTTTCCACTACGATGCTGTTGCAACAGGTGCCACATTGGCAACATCGGATGTGATTCAGAGTTTCACAGCATCGGATGATTTAATTAGTACCGGCATCGTTGGGTTCCAGATAAGCGATGTCACAATTGCTGATGGTTCGAGCCAAACCTTTGCTGACTTTACCAGCGCAGCATCGGCTGCATTTGCAAGTGGTCAAGATGTTTATGTCTCCACCAACTTTGGTGCGACTGGCACTGGACTTGTTGCAATTAACAACACCGGTGGTAATACGTTCGCTGAGGGCGATTCGTTGATCCAGCTTGTTGGTACCTCAGGCACGATTGTAGCGGCCAACTTTATCGCTTAATCTTCCTTATTGAGGATGCCCGCAGTTCTCTGTGGGTTGTTTTAGTAAGCCCCCGCTCACAAGGCGGGGGCTTTTGTTTTTCGGAAACGTAGTAACCTGGAATGAATAAATACCACTGATGTATAATGCGAAATCTGAAAATTCGGCAACAAAACCAACTTCATGCCCCAGAATTTCAACATAAGATCACTCCTCTCGCCCTACCGTAAGGCCTTTACATCTGTTGGCATATTTTCGGGTGTGATTAGCTTCGTGATGTTGGTGCCCGGCTTTTACTCCATGTGGTTGTTTGACCGGGTATTAACTAGTAAAAATGAACTCACGTTATTGATGTTGACGCTGATCGTCATTTTTTTCTTCGTTCTCTGGTGGGCGCTAGACGCGATTCGCTCTTATGTGGTTATCCACATCAGCAAACACATAGATGCCCGGCTTAACGAGCAGGTATACGATGCCGCCTTTCAGCAAGCCTTGAATCAGCAAGGTGGCGGAAACGCAGTTCAGGCGCTGAACGACATGACAGCGTTACGTCAGTTTGTCACAGGCCCTATTTTATTCGCACTCTTTGACTTGCCCTGGTTCCCTATTTTCTTGCTGATTCTTTTTATCTTTAACTTCTGGATGGGTCTGTTTGCAGTGGTGACGGTAATCCTGATGGTTGCACTAACGGCGTACAACGAGGTTCTCACCAAAACACAGCTAAAAAAAGCGCAAGCCATTTCCATGAAGGCGACTAATACGGCAGGTAATACGCTGCAAAACTCCGATGTCCTTGACGCAATGGGCATGCTAGGCACCATGAAAATGAAGTGGCTCAAGCTCCATGAAAGCTTTCTAGAGCATCAGATAATAGCCAGCCAGCGTGCCGCTACCTTTGATTCAATCACCAAGGTCTTCCAGATGTCAGTCATGTCTCTGATTATGGGCCTGGGTGCATTTCTTGTGCTGGAGCATCAGATTACGCCAGGTATGATGTTTGCTGCCTCGTTCCTTATGGGCAAAGCCATCATGCCTATTCAGATGATCGTACAAGGTTGGCCACAGGTTGCTCTGGCATTATCAGCATATCATCGTCTTTCTGAGCTGATTAATGGTAACCCAAATCGTGAATACACCATGAGCCTGCCTAACCCGGTGGGTAATATACAGGTTGAAAATGTATTCGTTGCGCCTCCAGGACAGAATCGTCCCGTCGTGCAAAGTGTCAGTTTTAGTATTGAACCCGGTGATCTTTTGGCCATTGTCGGGCCCAGTGCTTCGGGAAAATCAACCCTTGCCAAATGCATGATCGGCGTCTGGAAGCCACTCGCGGGTAAGGTGCGTCTTGATGGAGCCGATATGCATACCTGGAACCGTGAAGAGCTTGGACCTCATCTGGGATATTTACCCCAGGATATAGAGATCTTTGAAGGCAGCATCAGTGAAAACATCGCTCGGTTTACAGATTTCAATCCGCAGGATGTGATTGCCGCCGCCGAAGATGCGGGTATTCATCAGATGATTTTGCGGATGCCCGAAGGCTACGATACCCGTGTCGGCCCAGGTGGGGTAGGGCTGTCAGGTGGCCAGATGCAACGCGTTGGCTTGGCGAGAGCGCTATTCAAAAATCCGACCTTTGTCGTGCTCGATGAGCCCAACTCCAATCTCGATGACGTTGGTGAAAAGGCGCTCGCCGAGGCGCTGTTAAAAATCCGCCAGCGCAAAGGCACTGCCGTGATCGTCACCCACCGGTTGAGCGCCCTCAGTCTAGCTAACAAAATGCTGGTGATGCGTGATGGCAAGCTAAGTTTATTCGGCCCAACAAAAGCGGTGATGGAAGAGTTGAATAAAGCGAAACAGCCGCAATCTCTACCGCCATCACCTGCAGCGGCATAAGGGTTTTCATGAAGTTTGATGTGATTGATGTTTTGCACCGGTTTTATACTTGGGTCAATACCCGTCTAGAACCATTGAAGGCGTGGGGTGAGAAATCAACCCTGCATGTATCCACAGTGCCTAAGGATGTTGAGGACTTCACACGCCTAGGTTGGAAAGTGATGATCTTCGCCTTTGGCGGTTTCATGATCTGGGCCACCTTCGCGCCGCTGGATCGGGGTGTTAGCGCAAATGGTTATGTTATTACCGATGGCCAGCGTAAAATTGTACAACCCGTATCATCAGGCATCCTGGATGAAATGCTGGTGACAGAAGGCGAGCACGTTGAATCGGGGCAAGTGCTTGCCCGGATGAACAGCACCACCGCCACCGCCCAGCTAACAGCGGTTCAGGATAGTATTGCCAGTCTGGAAGGGCAAATAGAGTCACTGAAGCGCGGTATTGATAGCAAAAAAAACCAGGTTCGCATCATGCAGCAGCAGCTTGCTAATGCCAAGGAGCTGGCACGGGAAGGCTATATACCCAAAAACCGGGCGCTTGACGTTGAACAGAATTATGCCCAGTTGAATAGCGCCATTGCCATGGATGAATCAACACTCCAAGAGCGGCAGCGCATGCTCTCCGAGCAGAAGTCCAGGCTCGAGCCATCGCAGCTCGACCTCAACAGAACCGAGATCAAGTCACCGGTAAGCGGGTACGTTGTTAATCTCCAGTTCTTTACCCAGGGCGGTATTGTGCAGGCAGGCCAGAAATTGATGGAGATCACCCCGGACAATCAGCCATTGATCGTGGAGGCCAAACTGCCGACCCATCTGGTGGATAAAGTACACGAGGGTGACTCTGTCGAAATTTTGTTTACCGCCTTGAATCAGAACAGAACACCGCGCATTCCAGGCGTGCTTAAGGTGGTGGGCGATGACCGCATTGTCGACGATCGGCCGACAGACCCTCAGGTGGCTTCTTACTACCGGATACAGGTTGAGGTCACCCCGGAAGGTGAAAAGAAACTCGGTGATAACAAGATACGCGCTGGTATGCCGGCCGATGTCTTTGTTAAAACAGGCGAGCGGACACTGCTCAGTTACATGATCAAACCCATTTCTGATCGACTCCACTCGGCGCTACGCGAGGACTAGGCGTGCGCTTAAAGTCAGTAATTTTGGGAATCGGTCTACTGGGTGTGGTAACTCAGTCTTTTGCCTTTGATCTGTTTCAGGCGTATGACTACGCCTTGGCCAACGACCCGAGCTTTCAATCAGCCATTAAAGAATATGAAGGTGGCCTGGCCAATGAAACCATCGGCCGTGCGGCGCTCTACCCCAAGCTTAATGCCAGCTACTACACAGCACAGAATAATGCCACCCAGTGGGGTCGTGCCTACTCAGGGGGTCCCAATCAGGCCATGTCCTGGCAATACCCCAGCAATTACTATGGGTTGTTTCTGAACCAACCGCTGTTTAGCCTGGAGGCGGTCGCCCGCATGAAGCAAGGGAGCGCTCAGGCCGATGCCGCGCGTAACCGCTTTATCAATAGCTCTCAGCAGCTGCTGATACGAGTCTTGCAAACCTATGTCGTGGCACTGTTTGCCCAAGACCAGCTGACCTACCTCGAAGCAGAGCGGGATTCTTACAAACAGCAGGCTGCTACCAACGAAAAGTTACAGGCCAAGGGGTTTGCGACGATCACTGATGTACTGGAAGCCAAGGCGGCCTATCAGTTGGCCGAAGCTAAGGTCATTGAAGCTTCTAATGCCCTACTTCTGGCACGTAAGGAGCTGGAAAACATTACCAAGGCCAGCGATGCAGATCTGAAAAAGCTGGCCACATTAAGCCAGCGGTTTCGGATCTTTCGGCTAAACCCAAGCACCTACGAAGATTGGATGCAGAAGGCACTGGAAGCTAACCCGGATCTTGCCGCGGTTAGCAACCAGGTTGAGGTAGCGCGCCAAGAATACAAAAAAAATCATGCCATGCACTTCCCAGTGGTCAGCATTGTGGGTGGTCTAACCTCCCAGCAGTCGAACACAGTGGTATCCATTCAAAACACCACCAACCAGAGTTACATTGGTGTTCAGGTAAACGTACCGATTTTCCAGGGTGGTGAAGTCATCGGGCGCAGTAACCAGACCTTTGCCGGTTACGAAAAAGCAGTTTCCGACAGAGACGTGGCTTTCAACAAGATCACCTCCGAAGTTAAAAAACAGTTTGATATGGTGGTTACCAGTTCACAAAAGATTGATGCGCTTTCCAAAGCTGTCGAATCGAGCGAGCATCTGGTGCGGGCCACCAAAGCCAGTATCCGGGGCGGGGAAAAGACCAATCTAGATGCCTTGGTGGCTGATCGGTCGTTGTTTGTCGCAAAAAGAGATCTTGCTCAGGCAAAATACGCTTATTTGGTGTCTTATTTGCAGTTGCAACAGTTGGGCGGTAGTCTGACCGTGGATGAATTCTATAAAGTGGCCGAGTTCTTTGGTATGAGTAAGGTCGCGCATCGCTAGCTTAGGTAGGTTCAATGAAAATTCTGCTCGTGCACCAGAACTTTCCTGGGCAGTTCAAGCATATTTATGCCGTTCTGGCGGCAGATCCAGCGTACCAGGTTGTGGTTTTCACCATGAACCAGTTCAGCGCAGGCGATCAGGCGGATCGGGTACGTGTTATCCAGTATCAGCCGGGTCGGGGCAACTCCAAGGATGCGCATCCGTGGTTACGGGATATCGAGACTAAAACCATTCGCGCCGAGGCAGCCTTCAAGGCGGCCATGAAACTGAAAGAAGAAGGGTTTGTGCCCGATGTTATTGTCGGCCATCCTGGCTGGGGTGAGTGCCTGTGCCTGAAAGAAGTGTGGCCCAATACCAAAGCCTTGCTCTATGCCGAATTCTATTATCAGACCAAGGGCGGTGATGTTGGATTCGATCCCGAATTCGGCATACCCACAGAAGAAGGTTTGTGTAGAACGCGTTTTAAAAATATCAATGGCCTCCTGAATCTGGAGATTGCCGATGCCTGCATCTCTCCTACAGAGTGGCAGAAAAGCACCTACCCTACTGCCTACCAACCTAAAATTCATGTCATTCACGATGGCATTGATACCGACCACGTCAAACCGGATCCAACGATCAAACTGAAGCTTGATGGTATCGAAATCAGTAAAAACGACGAGATCATCACATTCGTCAACCGCAACCTCGAGCCTTACCGCGGGTATCACCACTTCATGCGCGCTCTGCCCAAAATCATGTCGGCCAGGCCTCAAGCGCGCGTAATTATTGTGGGCGAAGACGGCATCAGCTACGGTAGCCCGCCACCAGCCGGGAAAACCTGGAAAGAAATCTACCTCAACGAAGTGCGAGATCACCTCGATATGAGCCGCGTACACTTTGTTGGCAAGGTCAATTACCCGGTGTTTCTGGCGCTGCTAAGCTGCTCTACGGTTCACGTTTACCTAACGTACCCGTTTGTACTCTCGTGGAGTCTTTTGGAGGCCATGGCATGTGAATGTGCCATAGTGGCCAGTGACACGTCACCGCTTCGTGAGGCCATCATTGACGGTAAAACCGGCAAATTGGTGGATTTCTTTAACGAAGCGCAACTCGCAAGAAGCGTAATTGAACTATTGCAAGATCCCAAAAGACGCATGCAGCTTGGCGAAGCCGCGCGGCAGCATGTCATTACACACTATGATCTTAAGCGGGTGTGTTTGCCTGAACTAGTCAAGCTCATTCATACCTTGGGGCATCAGCCCCAAGTTTAGTGCTACTGCCTAACCGGCAAATCTGTGTCGTTCGGTTTGCACTCAACAATAAGAGAACCAAGGCTGGTTTGCAGAACTCGGTAACCTTGGGCCATGCATACATCCCCAGCCTTCTGGTAACAGCTACCCAGATCCCCATCGCCTAAAAAGCCCCCGCAGTTAATACGATAGCCAGCAACGCCTGAAGATGTATAGGTGGGCACAGCTGTTGTCGAGCATGCGACTAAAAAAAGGGTCGAAACTATAGGTGCGATAAATTTGAGCAGATTAGGCATGATAATTAAGTAGAAGACACTGGTTTGGCATTCTACAACTTAAACCCTTCTTCCGTCGATTAAGCAGCAGCTTTAGGTTTAAGCTGAAAGCCTTGGCTGCATCTGCTAAAATTGCGAAGGGAAAAGTAAAGAATCCGAAAATGGGAAATAATTCAAAACCAGTCTACGTAACCCAGCCCTTCTTGCCGCCGCTGGAAGAATTTGTCCCATATCTGCAACAAATTTGGGATAACAAGGTTCTAACAAACGGCGGCCCCTTCCATCAGCAGCTTGAAAAAGCGCTGTGTGACTACCTTGGCGTAAAACACATCAGTCTCTTTGCTAATGGAACAATTGCCCTGGTTACGGCGTTGCAGGCACTAAAGATCAAGGGTGAGGTCATCACCACACCGTACTCATTCGTGGCCACTGCCCACTCTTTGCTATGGAACGGCATTGACCCCGTTTTTGTTGATATTGACCCAAATACACTCAACATCGACCCAACAAAGATCGAGGCAGCCATTACCGAACGAACAACAGCAATACTGCCCGTTCATTGCTATGGCCGCCCCTGCGATGTGGATGCAATCCAGAAGATTGCAGACAAACATAAACTAAAAGTCATCTACGATGCAGCCCACGCATTTGGCGTTAAGTGTCATTGTGGCAGCGTACTCAATCATGGTGATCTATCTGTGTTGAGCTTTCATGCCACAAAGGTATTTAATACCTTTGAAGGGGGGGCGATTGTCAGCCCTGATGCAGAAACCAAACAACATATTGACCACCTTAAGAACTTTGGCTTTGTGGATGAGGTCACTGTTGTTGAGGCTGGTATTAACGGCAAAATGAGCGAGATCAATGCTGCTATGGGTTTGGTACAGTTAAAAAATATTGATGAGGCAATTGAAAAACGTAAAGAAATAACTCAAAACTACTTGAGTGGGTTAAAAGACACTAAGGGTATCGTCTGCTTAAACGAGGGCGGTACGTACACAAGTAATTACTCATATTTTCCTATATTTGTCCAGAAAAATTACCCGTTGACGAGAGATCAACTGTACGAAAGACTTAGGGTAAATAATATCTATGCGCGGCGATATTTTTACCCATTAATTACAGAATTTCCTATATATAAAAATTTAAATGGGACAAATTTTGATAAATTGCCTATTGCGCTCGAGTCTGCTAAAAATGTAATTTGCCTACCAATTTATACGAAACTAAAAGAGTCAGAACAGCAAAGAGTTTTGGGTGTGATAAATTCTGGATTTGAGGGGCCTGCAATATGACAAAATATCTTGCTATTTATTGTGCTGGTGGTTATGGATTAGAGATATTAGACTTGGCAATACGAATTAATAAGAATGAAGAAAAATGGAAAAATATTGTCTTTGTCGATGACACTCCCGAGAAAAATGGAACCATGCGCAATGGTATTTTGGTGTATCCATTTGATTGGGTGACAAGTCACCCAGAGAGGTCTGAATTTAAGTTTGTGATCGCAAATGGAGAGCCGTCAGCCCGCAAATCAATTTCTGATAAATTAAGAAATGAGAATTTTAAACTTGATATCTTGATTGACCCTAATTCAGTTGTTTCGCCATCTGCACAAATTGATGAGGGTGTTATCATTTCACAATATGCCTGCGTTGGGCCTAATGTGCATCTAGGGTCTAATGTTTCATTGAATATTGGAGCTAATGTTGGCCACGATATTGTAATCGGAGAAAATTCTGTTCTTTCTTCAATGGTTGTTGTCGGTGGTGAGTCTCATGTAGGTAGCTGTTCTTATATAGGAATGGGGGCACTTGTTAAAGAGAAATTATCAATTGGCACAAATGTGATTGTTGGCATGGGTTCGGTAGTTTATTATGATATTCAAGATGGATTAATTGCGCTTGGCAATCCTGCGAGAGTTGTCCAAAAAAGCATTAATAAAAAAATTTTTGATTCAAAATGAATTCAATTTTTGAAAATCAGACGAATTTCAAGATTGTCTCTGATTGTGGGCATTTCGTATCGTCTTGCGATCTGCAAAAGCTATACGATAGCATTGATTTTGTGCAAAGAAAGCTCGTTCTTTGTCTGTTTGACAATGATATTGATGGTATTTCCGGGTACATTGCACTAATGAAAAATTGTGCAGTGCCTATGCTAATGAGCGCCTCTGCATTGCCAAATCATGTAAATAATGTCATATCAAAATATCGGCCATCATATGTGTTTTGTCCAGCCAATAACGTTTGCTTTAATGAGCTTAATGTAAAATATCAGATAGGAAAGTACGCACTATTCCAGCTTCCTGCTAGTGATTACAAAATCCACCCAGATTTGAGTCTACTATTACCTACTTCTGGCACTACGGGAAATCCTAAATTTGTAAGGCTTTCTTATCAAAATTTGATTTCAAATGCAAGGTCTATTGTCGAGTACCTCGAAATTACACCGTCTGAAACTTCTATCACGACTTTGCCACCAACTTATTCCTATGGATTGTCAATTATTCATAGCCATATTATTTCTGGGTCTACAATTGCTGTTACCAATAAAAGTTTCTTCGATCGTGATTTTTGGAATTTTTTAAGAAAAGTACATGCAACAAGTTTTGGTGGTGTACCTTATCACTACGAAATCCTAAAAAAACTACGTTTCACAAGAATGGAGCTTCCCAGCCTTAAAACATTAACCCAAGCCGGTGGCCGAATGGATCCTTCTCTGACGAAGGAGTTTGCCATACATTGTCAAAAGCATGACATGAGATTTTTTACTATGTATGGTCAAACTGAAGCAACTGCCCGTATGTCTTATTTGCCTTGTGATAAGTCAATTTGCAAGGCGGGAAGTATTGGTAAGCCGGTGCCTGGTGGTAATTTTTGGATTGAAACAGAAAATGGTTCTACAATTGATCAAGACGATACAATGGGTGAACTGGTATATCAAGGTCCAAATGTGTCATTTGGTTATGCTTATGACTACAATGATCTTGCCCTAGGCGACAATCTAAATGGAGTTCTGAGAACTGGGGATTTGGCGAAAAGAGATTCGGACGGGTACTATTACATAATTGGTCGCATCACGAGGTTCATTAAACTCTTTGGGAATCGTATTAATCTTCAAGATGTAGAATCATATCTCTTAGAGTCTGGCTACGTTGTTTTCTGCACTGGTCAAGACGAATGTTTAGAGGTGTACTTGGAGGAAAAATACCAGGCACATTTTAGAGATATAAAGATATTGATCTTAAAATATCTACAAGTATCACCACTTGGTGTAAAAATTTATGCAATGAATGTAATTCCACGTAATCCCTCTGGCAAGGTTTGCTATAACGAGCTAAAGCCTGAGTTTGGAAACCTACTTCTATGAACCTGCCTAATTTCACTAGTTGGCTTGATTATGAACCTTATAAAATCAATTCAGCTGAAAAGACACTTCTGCTAAACCAAACATTGACTGAGCTAACGCGTTGGCATGCATCCAATTGTACTGAATACAGGGCAGTCATTGAAGCGCTTGGTTTTAAATTTAAGCCAATAAATCAATTTGTAGAGATTCCATTCATTCCTGTTCGTCTTTTTAAAGAATTTGATTTTTTAAGTATTCAGCAAGAAGATATTTTTAAAACTATGACATCCTCTGGTACTAGCGGGCAGAATGTCTCGCGTATTTACCTAGACAAAGAAACTGCATCGCTCCAGGTCAAGGTGTTGTCTCGGCTAATGGCTGATGTGTTGGGAAAAAAACGTATACCCATGCTAGTAATAGATTCACCTTCGGTTCTGAAAGATCGCGTGTCTTTTTCTGCTCGAGGGGCTGGAATTCTTGGTTTTTCGATGTTTGGGCAGGATGTGACCTATGCCCTCGATGAGAATATGAATTTGGACGAAGAGGCAGTGCAGTTCTTTCTGGCAAGGCACCCAAACACCCCGATATTCGTTTTTGGTTTTACCTTCATGATCTGGCAGTATCTGTTATCGCCCTTGATTCAATCAAACAAACGCCTAGGTCTTGATCGTGCCATTGTGTTGCACGGCGGCGGTTGGAAAAAATTACAAGATCAGGCAGTAGATAATCAAGCATTCCGTTCCTCGATCCGCCAGGTTCTTGGGGCGGAGCGTGTAGTGAATTACTACGGCATGGTGGAGCAGACAGGTTCCTTGTATATGGAGTGTGAGCAAGGCCATTTACATGCGCCAGTCTATTCGGAAATAATAGTCCGACGTGCGCATGATTTTAGCCCGGCCGCATTTGGTGAAGAAGGGATTATTGAAGCTCTTTCAATACTCCCTCGTAGCTACCCGGGGCACGCGCTTCTAACTGAAGATCGTGGTGTCATCCTGGGTCGGGATGATTGCCCTTGTGGTCGAATGGGCACTTATTTTCATGTTCTTGGCCGCCTAGAGCAGGCAGAAGTTCGCGGTTGCAGTGATACACATGAAACAAATCACTGATTTACCTATTGAGTGCCTTTTGGGTGAAGGCCTGGTAGGCTTGAAGCGCACCCCGTTGCCGCCATATTCCCAAGAAGCTATGGCCTTTCTTGCGGATTGGTCCCGACACTTGCTTTCAAATCCCGAGGTGCGTGCGTATCCTGACGCGATTGGATTCGCTTATTGGTGCCGCGCAGCCAACTTGGCTCGTTTGCAGCGCGAGTTCAGAGAAGTCTATCGCCGATTGGGGCGTGGACTAGCGTTGCACATTGCTCCAGCTAATGTGCCGGTCAACTTTGCATTTTCCTACGCCTTTGGGTTGCTTGCAGGAAATGCCAATATTGTGCGCGTCCCAGAAAGCCTGCCTACCCAAGCCAGTTTGTTGGTTACAGTGGCGGCTCAGGTACTAACATTGCCACAGCATGCCCGCATAGCCGCTATGACGAGCTTTGTGCGCTACCCTCGGAACGATGTAATCACCCAGTCCTTGTCGGCATTGGCGGATGTTCGTTTGCTGTGGGGTGGTGATCAGACTGTCCGCCACTTGCGAGCCATGCCGGCACCGGCTAGATGCTTGGATATCACTTTTGCGGACCGCTATTCACTCTGCCTGTTAGGGGCTCCCGCCGTGTTGGCTGCGGACGATAACGCCTTGCAGAAGCTGGCCCAAGATTTTTACAATGACGTTTTTTTGTTAGACCAAAACGCCTGTTCTTCGCCACATCTGGTTTTGTGGCAGGGGCAGGGCGATACGGTTATTGCGGCTCAAACTCGTTTCTGGCAAGCTGTTGAGACCTTGCTGGATACCAAAGCGCCCCTCTCGGCTATTCATGCTGTAGATAAATATACCCATCTTTGTCGTACAGCAATACGGCTGGGCAACGTCCACCTACAGCCGCAGACAAGTAACCAAGTGTGTCGAGTGACATTACCTGTATTACCGGCAGACATTGCTGATTATCGTGGGCGAAACGGGTTCTTCTTTGAGTCAACCGATAACGATTTGTTACAATTACAACGTATTGTAGACGTAAGTTATCAGACCATAACCTGCTTCGGTGTCGACATCGAGGGAGTTCTGGATACGATCGTGACAAGAGGCTTGCCTGGTATAGATCGAGTGGTGCCCGTAGGCAAGGCATTGGATATTGGTGTAGTTTGGGATGGTTATGACCTCATCCGATCTATGTCACGTATAGTTAATAAATACTAATTTTTTAGAGATAGGATGATTATGAGCAATCGTGATAAGTACATTGCAGCGTTCAGAGATACCCTTATGGTGGAAGAGAATGCTCTGGCTGGTTTGAAATATCAGGGCATAACTGCTTGGGATAGCGTTGGTCATATGGCGTTAATGGCCGCTTTGGAAGAAGCGTTCGAAATTGAGTTGGACATAGACGATATAATCGAGTTCTCCAGCTTCGAAGTGGGTCAAACCATTCTCGCTAAATACAGCGTAAGCATGGAATAAGTCGATGGCGGAAGACGCAAAATCTCCGACCATGGACATTAAGGCCATTATCAAGCATCAGCGCAACCGTTATCCGGTTTTGTTGGTAGATAAAATAATTGATATAGAACCCGGAAAGCGGGCGACTGGTATTAAATGCTTTACGTACAATGAATGGTTTTTCCCCGGGCACTTTGAAGATGAACCGAATGTGCCTGGGTTTGTTCAGATTGAAAGTCTAGTGCAGACGTTCATATTGACATTTTTGTGCCAAGAGCAATATGCCGGCATGAAAACAAATTTTGTTTCAATTAATAACATCCGCTTCAAACGAAAGATCGTCCCAGGTGATGTATTACGGATTGAGGCAAACCTGAAAACATTTAAGCGTGGTATCGCCATGGGCTCAGCGGAGAGTTTTGTCGATGGTGAGCCGGCTTGCAGTGCTGAGTTTGTTGTGGCTGTGCCGGACGTTTTAGATCAATTCAAACCCAAAGCTTGAGGATTTTGCACGATGATGATGCGTGTTGCAGACTACATCATGCAACGCTTGGAGCAGGCGGGTGTGGGTCATGTGTTTCAAGTAACAGGGCGTGGCGCATTGTTTTTAAGTGATGCGTTGGCCAAAAACAAAGCGTTGCAGGCGGTATCCCTGCATCACGAGCAATCGTGCGCCTTTGCGACGATAGCTTACGCTGAGAAAAAACGTGGTTTGGGTGCCTGTTTGGTTTCCACTGGGTGCGCATCCACTAACACGATCACCGGTGTGCTGTCAGCTTGGCAGGACGGCGTGCCGTGCATTTTCATTTCCGGCCAAAACATCCTGCGAGAAACTACGCGCCACACTGGCATCCCGCTGCGCACCTATGGCCAGCAAGAGGCTGATATCGTCTCTCTCGTTAGCCCCATCACAAAATATGCCCACATGCTAGAAAATCCGCAGAGCATCGTAGAGGTGATGGATCGTGCCCTGCATGCAGCGCTCACTGGGCGTAAAGGCCCTGTCTGGCTGGACGTGCCTTTAGATCTGCAAAGTGCGCTGATTGACCCGGATACTCTGCCTGCTGCCTCGTTGCCGCCCGATGCCAACCCAGTCCCTGGCTCGGAGTCCGTGCGGCGAATTGCGCAGGATTTGTACCAAGCACAGCGTCCGGTGTTACTGATTGGCAAAGGTGTTCGCGCGGCGGGCGCAGATGAACTGTTGCGCCAATTGGTGGAAGGTTGGAATCTGCCTTTGACCTATGCCGCCTCTGCTCCTGATAGCTACGGATCGGCGCATGCACTCTCAATCGGCTCGGTTGGAGCGATGGGGTGCTCGCGCGCAGGTAACTTTGCCGTGCAAAATGCAGATTATGTGCTGGTGCTTGGTTCGCGGCTGACAGCTTTAACCACGGGCAACGACACTTGCAAATTTGCTCGCGCTGCACGAGTTACCGTTGTAGATATTGACCCGGTGGAGCACAGCAAAGCTGGCATTCGCATCGATCACTTTGTGCAAGCAGATGTGAAGAAGTTCTTGCAGCAGTTACTTTCACACTCGCCACAACCTGTAGCGACCGATTGGGTACAGAAATGTAAACATTGGAAACAACTGTTTTCTGCGGTGGAGCCTGAATTTCAGTCGCTGGATAAAGTTGATCTGTACCAGTTAGCAGACCGTTTGAGCCAGATCATGCCGGCCGATACAACCTTAGTGACCGACTCCGGATTGGCGGAAGTGATCCTGCCTAGCAATGTCCGATTCTATGCCGGTATGGACTGTGTCCACCCAGCATCGCAGGGCACCATGGGTTTTGCCCTGCCAGCAGCCATCGGTGCGCAATATGGCACTCAAGGACCAGTGCTCGCCGTTATTGGCGATGGTTCAATCATGATGAATTTGCAGGAGCTGGAAAGCATACGCTATCAAAAGTTGCCGGTGAAAATCATTGTCATCAACAATAACGTTTATTCAATTATTCGGCGTCGCCAGCGGGACCTTTTTCGCAAGCGAACTATAGGTACAGACCCAGGCAATGGCGTCAGCTGTCCTGACTTTTCTGCAGTAGCTGCGTGTTTTGGTCTGAGTTACCAGCGTATCGATAATGTAGATGCGTTGGATGCTGGACTAATGGCGTTGTTTGCCCAATCCGGCCCTGTGTTGTGTGAAATCATGGGCCGCGAAGATCAGAGCTACATCGAGCTCGGTCAAACCCGAAGTGCAGTGGATGGCCGCTTGATTCGTCGCCCCCTGGAAGACCAGGAGCCCTTCCTGCCACGTGATGTGTTTTTGAGCGAAATGCTCATTGAACCTATAGACCAGTGAGGAATCAATGTCCTTAGTACGTTTACGCAACGGCCGTGAAGTCGGAGACTACCTTAAGCCCTATATTGTGGCAGAATTAAATACGAGCCACTTTGGCGACATGGACATAGCTCGTGACATGATTCGCCAAGCCAAGGCGGCGGGTTGTGACTGCGTGAAATTTCAGTCATGGAGTGCTGAAACCCTATATTGTGAAAGCTATTATAAAGACAACGCGATTGCCAAGCGCGTTGTCAAAAAGTTCTCGCTGGGTAACTCACAATTGCAGGCGTTGTCAGAGTACGCGTCGGAAGTTGGTATTGATTTTTCATCCACACCATATTCCATTGAAGAAGCACGCTTTCTGGTTAGGTCCTGCAACGTGCCTTTTGTCAAGATTGCCTCGATGGAGCTTAATAACCACCCCTATTTGACTCAATTGGGTGAACTGGGAGTGCCATTGGTTCTGTCAACTGGTATGGGGCAATGGAATGAAATCGTAAGTGCTGTTGGTACGATTGCAGCCACAGGAAACTCGCAATTGATTGTGCTGCATTGCACATCAGTTTATCCTTCACCACCAGAAATTATTAGACTCAACAACTTATTGGCCCTACGAGCAGAATTTCCGCAATACCCGATTGGATACTCTGATCACAGCTTAGGGCTTGAAATACCTGTTGCTTCTGTCGCGTTGGGAGCTTGCCTTGTGGAGAAACATTTCACGCTAGACAGTAAGCGTATTGGTATGGACAACCAGATGGCCACGGAACCTAAGGAAATGGAAGCTATGATTCGCGCCTGTCACAACGTTCATACAGCCATGGGAAGTATGGTTCGGGTTTTGTGCGAAGAAGAGCTGGAAATGATTCCAAAAATGCGACGCAGTATGGTTAGTAAAATCGCAATGGCGCCTGGGGAAAAGATATCCGAAAACAATATAGAATTCAAAAGACCGGGTTACGGTATCTCTCCAGAAAAATACAAAAAATTTGTTGGGGCTAAAGTAAATAAAAATATAGAAGCAGGATCAGTCATTAAGATTGAAGATATTGAATCTTAGAAATAAATCGAAATGCAATACATATTGATCCATGGTTTAGGATTGTCAAGAAACATATGGAGTAAGTTAATCCCTAGATTAGATGGCTCGGTAATTGATATAGATTTGCCAGGGCATGGCGCATCAACGGACGATGATTACAGCTGGGCGGGTCTTTGGAGGGTGGTAAATAGCCATATAACTGAAAAATCTGAGAAACAAAAAATAATATTGATGCATTCGTTCTCTGCGGCGCTAATTCCAGAAATAGTTGAGAGTGGATTAAAGCCAGACAAGGTGATTTTTGTTGAAGGAATAGTTCATTTAGAAGATGCCCAATGGACAAAAAAAATAAATGGAATGGGGGGGTTAGATTTTGAAAATTGGGCGGCAAATTTCAGGCGCGGAGCTGAGGTAATACTGCGCTCTCAATTAATAAAAAAATTTCCAAAAGAGGAGATTCAGTTTTGGAGCAATTCATTTCGAATAGTTAAGGGGGAGGCCTTGAGAAGTATATCAAGAAACTTAACAGATCGATTAAAATCAAATGAAATAATAGATGCTATTAAACAGGCTGAATTTCCTATACTGCAAGTAATAGGCAAACAAGGTTATCTAAGCGCTAGAGGACAGTATATTTTTCCGAATAATTCAGAGCAAGTCATCATGTTAGATAATTGTGGACATTTTCCAATGTTAGACAGTCCGTCAGAATTAAATAATTTGCTTTAAAGCGAAGATATCACCTAATTAGAATTTTAAGCCTATTTTCCCAGAACTCAATAAATTCTGATACATTAGTTTTTGAATCGGATTCCATCTTTTTAAGCTTATCTATCAGCATTTGCTTCGTAGACATCGCCCTAGGTATATCATCAAAACCATATGCGATCCCATTTTCAATGGGTCTTGTTTGGCGCACCTCACTTGTAATAGTGTCTGAATCTGGGATTACAACAGAAATCGCGCCACTAACAACGGCAAGGCTTGAATAAAATGTTTCGGTGTCGTAGCTTATAAATGTTTTTATATGCTTAAAAATATGTGCTATTTCGGAATGGCTTTTTCCATCAATGCATATAGAATCATTCAGATCATGAACAAGTTTTTTCCCTTTTCCTTTGCGAACGGCGTATGCAGTGCCTTTCCTCTCAATCGTTTTATCATTTTCTTGATAAAGAGCCCATGGTATGTCAATTAAGTTAAGGATGTTTGGAGCTGTTTCTATATTTCTTGTAATCACTGGGTCAAAATAATCAGAATATCTAAACTGAACTTCGCCCTTAGAAAAGTGAATTTTCCCACTGTGAAAGCCTGGGTCATGCAGCAACCATCGAGCAACATTTTTTGCGTTTAATGGGTTGCCATTAATTATTTCTGGGTATATAACAACGGCATTTTTGTATTTGGAAATATCGTTAATATTTCCTTTGAATATTGGCGTATTAAAATTTGGGTTTCTTGGGTAAAATCTTTCGGGATCCCTGCACATGTTTTCATAGTGGTTCAACTGAGCTAAAGTTTGCCTAAGAGATGCTTGCCAATTTAAAACCGAAATTTCATTGTTATTGAACAATGGTACCAGAAAGCATGGTTTTCCTTGTTGGTTGATTAAATCGCACAACTTGTGTAGCGCAATATAGCCACCAATGTTTTCATTATACGGTGGCGCAAATACAAAATAAACGATTTCGGTGCTCATATAGTCCTAAGTCTAACTCAATTTAATTGGGTGCATTGTTCGTTTGAATTAGTATCGATGGCATTGTTTTTCTTATTGTAATTCACACGATTGAATTTCTTAAGCGCAACTAGCGTATTTCCAAAGATAATTCTAATGTATCTGTGTTCGTAAGATGTTGAGTTAAGATGTATTTTACATACATCTTAGCACTCTGCATAAGAGCTCATTCATTATGTTAACCTAAGATTGTATCGTATTGAGCATGTCATGATGGATAGAACTAAAAACAACCGTAAGGGCGGCCCACGTACAGCGGTAGGTAAGGCCGTTGCGTCTCGCAATTCCACCAAGATTGGTGTCTACGGCCTTCAGGTGGTTCTGCCTGGTGAGAACCCTGAGGAATTTGATGATCTATTGGGTTTGTTCGTAGAAGATTTTCAGCCCAGTGGTGTTACAGAGGCGGCTCTGGTGCATGAGCTTGCTGTGCTTACTTGGAAAAAGCGTCGACTAGAAGGCTTAGAGCATCGACAACTGTTTGAGTTTTTGCATGCGGCTCCTTCGGAGTATGAATTCAGTCTGGTTGGTTTATCCATGGTTAAAGGCATGGAGTCATTTATCTTCGATCCATATCGCGTTGATGATTGTGACGTCCCGGCTTTCCGTGAATATTACGCACAAACCACAAACTTGCGTCGTGGCACCAAAGATGAGGCAGCATTAACGGCCCTGCAGACAGATTACCCGCAAACCTTTTCTCGGTTGGCGTCACTGATGAAACAAATGGGTCTAGAAACCCTCACCCCTGCCGCAATGGCGGCTGTGAAGTATAAGAAAGACGGTGCCGATGAAAGCAAGTCGCCGCTAGGCGATGCGATCAATCTGATTTATGAAGAGGCCAGGAAGATTGTTTGGGCAGCCGATAACCGAGACGCCATTATTGAGGCGCATGATCGGATTCGCGATGCGCGCCTCGCTAAAAAGATAGATAAACAGCCTTATGAGCGCGCTTACGAGTACCTAGCCAGAAATTTTTACAAGGTATTGAGTGAGCTGCGTAAGCAGCAAGAGTGGCGCCGTAAGTTACTGGTGATTGATGTAACGCCGCTGGATAAAGAAGGAAATCGCTAATTTTGCAAAACGGACTAATTCTCATCTGGGCAAAAATGGCGATGACCAGGGTGCTTAAACGGAGCAGTGTGCGTATTTGTTGTTGGGCTTTAGGGTGTCTGCCAGCCATTGTCTTTGCTGCGCAGCCTATTCTGGGTGTGCCGGTTCGGTGTGACATGGCTAAAGCCTGCTTTGTTCAAAACTATGTCGATCATGATCCCAGTGCCGCCTATCGGGATTTTGCCTGTGGTTACCTTACCTATAACGATCATGCGGGTACCGATTTCCGGGTGATCGATGAGGTAGCAATGGCGCAGGGTGTGGCCGTGTTGGCTGCGGCACCTGGCGTGGTGTTGGGGGTGCGCGATGGCGAGCCTGATGTCGCAGTCTCAATTCGCGGCAAGGAAAACCTCAACGGTAAAGACGCCGGTAACGGGGTGGTGATTGATCACGGGGATGGTTGGCAGACGCAGTACAGTCATTTGCGCAAAGGCAGTGTGTTGGTTAAGAAGGGCCAAACCGTTGCTCGCGGTGACGTGCTGGGCATGATTGGGGAATCAGGCAATGCCGATTTTCCGCATGTGGATTTTTCTGTCAGGCATAACGGCAAGGTCGTTGACCCGTTTCAACCCAAAGACGGCGCTACCTGCCGGGCAGTGATTGGGGAAGATAGCTTATGGAGCCCTGCTTCAAGAGCCGCCTTGGCGTATATTCCCACCGCCATTTTGCAGGCGGGATTTGCAGATCATATTCCCAGCCGGCTAGAGGCGCAGTCCGGTAAATATAATGACCCGCAGATGCCCTCAGATGCGCCCCAGCTAGTATTCTGGGCGCAGGTGATAGGGGTTAGAGACGACGATCAATGGCAGATGCAGATCATCGGCCCGGATGGAAAGACCTTTGTGCAGAGTTCAGACAAGATCTCGGGCAACAAAGCCGTCTGGGTCGGCGGGGTAGGCAAACGGCGAGGGAACTCTGCTTGGCCGGCGGGCCTGTATGTGGGCCAAGTCAGATTGTTGCGGTCTAGTCAGGAAATTGCGGTGGCAAAGGGTGAGGTCATGATTCGCTAGGACTGTTGGGCTGGTTCGGTTGCGATGCGGATGAGATCAAATTTCCATAACCACATTAAAGACCGAACGCCCGGCGCAGATAATTGCCCCGTAGTAGCGAGTAAAGATTGCACCGTATGAACCTCAGGCCGCTGTGCCGACTGGAGCAGCATCTGAATTGTTTCCTGGGGTAACAATTCGGGATCGAGTACATAGTTGGCCATGTGCAGCGACAAAAGAGATCTTAGCCGGTGAGTTGCATCAGGGGTGGGGTGGACCAACCAGTTGGCTTTCAGGGTGCCAGTCGGAAAATGCGCAAAGCGTTTGAACGGGTCTGCACGTTGCGGCCAGGCTATGGCGGGTTCCGGTGAGGATTGGTTCCTGAGTCTACTGAGCTCCATGGCGAGCGCGGCATATTGTTTGAGAATGACGGGCCAGTCAAATACTTCTCTGGCGCGTTGCAAGCCGCTGTTGCCCATCTTCTGGCGAAGTGCCGGGTCTCGCGCTAGCTGGCTAATGGCATCAGCCAATCGACTCGGGTCAGCCACTGTGGCCATACTGGTTCTGCCAATGTACATGTCATAGGTGTCTAAACCAAAGGCATGGCGCATGGCCAGATCGTTGCCTGCTCCTGCTGGCGGCAGCAGGGTCGTTACGCAGAATCCGTCAATACCGTCACGGATCGTTTCACTGTAGCCATCCCAGTCAGCCACAATCACGGGCAGCCCAGCGGCCATGGCTTCAACAGGCGTTAAACCGAAGGTCTCTTGGATGTTGTCTGAAATCGATACAAAAACGTCTGAAGCAAGCCACGCCTGGCGATAAGTAACCTCGTCTTGGCCGTTTACCCAGATAAAGCGTACCGAGGGCGCGAGTGTCTTCTGCGCCTGCAGGTAGGCTTGTTTAATGCCCTCGTTGGGAAAGATGCCCGATTCAATGCAGACAATCGGACCATGCTGGGAAGCTTTTTCCAGGGCCTGGTAAAGCGGCGCCTGATTGGCCTTGGCATGAAATGCCAAACGACCTGAAAAGAGAAAGACAGTCTCGTTGCTTGTAAGGCCGAACTTTTCCCGTGCCTGTGATTTAGCACCGGGTTCTGGCTTAAAGAAGGGTACATCAACCCCAAGGGGGATGACAGGAAGTTGCGGGGTGTTAAAACGGATGTCGCCCACCTGATCCCGCCACCAGGTTGTCATTTCATCATGCAGTGCCTTGATAAGGTCTCGGCCGCAGCGGGAGGTACAAATGAGGGCATCCCAGGGTTTAAAGGGTGGCAGAATTAGATCTGCAATCTGATCCATGCTGCCAGCGGAAGATAGCGTATGCGTAACCCCCATAAGACTAAAGGCGTTGGGGTTCTGCAAATTGCGTAGATGGGCCAGGTCTTTGGTGGGCGGGGCAGGGTAGTAAAGTGCACCGATTTGAATTGCTGGGCCTAGATTGGGTAGGCGGTTCCAGCGTACATCGCCAGCGTATCCGTCTTGGGCAAGCTGTTGAGCTAAGGTATGGCCGCCATCTGCATCAGGGCCTTGACCATATAAAGTTGCGTCTGGCCAGGTGCGTGCGATGCCTTTAATAAATGCCTTGCCAGCAGATTGGCGCCCCATGATTTTTTGGGCAGTGTTGTAGGCGTCGCCGGCGTAGTAAATGGCAAAGGGAATGTTCTTTGGGTTGTCCTGATTTGCCTGCGGATTCATACGCTAACCATCTCTGAAATTGAGCATTGTTTAAGCGCAATATTACTTGGCTTTGAACGGGATGAGGAAATGCCGAGCATTCATGAATTACGGGAAACGGATTTCTTGAGACAATTGGCAAATGATGAACCCATCCGATCAAGCCCAAACCCTACAACAAGCGTTGGATAATTTGCTGGGCAGTTATACGGCGAAAAACTTTGTGTTGGCAGAGCAGCAGGCGAGGGTGCTAACGCAGCAATATCCGAATCACCCATTCGCCTGGAAGGTGTTGGGTAGGGTATTAATACAGAAAGGCGAATTGGAAGCTGCACTGGCAGCCATGCAGCGATCTGTTTTACTGGACCCTAACGATGCCCAAGCATTTTATAATTTGGGACAAACGCAGCACCACCTGAGTCAACTGAATGCCGCCGAGAAGAGCTATATTGCATCAATAAAACTAAGGCCTGACTATGCTGATGCAAGAGTCAATTTAGGTGCAATATATCAGGCGCGAGGTCGGTTGATAGAGGCGGAAGCCATGTACCGATCTGCAATCGAACGCGACCCCAGTACGGCACGTGCCCACAATAATTTGGGCAACGTCCTTAAAGATCTAGGCCTTTTGCCGGGGGCGATTGCCAGCTATCGTGAAGCGCTGAAACAAAATCCAAATGATACCAAGGCGCTTAGCAATCTGTTGTTTAGTCTCAATTATTTTGAGTCTGTATCACCCAAGCGGGCCCTTGATGAGGCTAAACGCTTTGGTGGCCTAATCTCGGCCAAGTCTGTTCCCAAGCTGCAGTTTAGACAAGAGCCTGAGCGGTCCAATAAATTGCGGCTGGGCTTTGCCTCAGGGGATCTCTGTAATCACCCGGTGGGTTATTTTATGGAGGGGTTGATTCAGCATCTGGATCCAACGCAATTTGAGTTGTATGCCTTTCCAACACACTACAAAGAAGATCCGCTCACGGAACGGATTAAACCCAGTTTTAAGGCGTGGCTGCCAATCGTTACTAAAACCGATGCAGAGGCCGCTCAGCTCATTTATGAAAATAAAATTCAGGTTTTGATTGATTTGTCGGGTCATTCGGCGCACAACCGATTGCCCGTGTTCGCTTATCGGCCGGCCCCGGTGCAGGCGAGTTGGCTGGGGTATTTTGCGACCACCGGCTTGCCGGAGATGGATTTCTTTATCGGGGATCCCGTCATGCTGCCTGAAGAGGAAGCGGGGCATTTCAGTGAAAGGAGCTGGCCGCTGGCAGAAACCTGGTTGTGTTTGACACCACCTGCTGAACCGTTACCCATCGAGCCCTTGCCAGCGCTTAAGAATGGCACCATTACTTTTGGCTGTTTCGGTAATCTGGCCAAGATGAACGACGCAGTCATTGAGCTTTGGGCTCAGGTACTCCAAAAACTTCCCAGTTCTAAGCTTTGCCTCAAAGCTAAACAGTTGGCTGAACCGCGGGTAGCGGAGGCGGTGCTGGGACGTTTTGGGCAGCAGGGGATTTCGCAAGACCGCTTAATACTCGAGAGGCCGACGACGCATAGAGATTATTTCGCGGCCTATAACCGAATCGATATGGTGCTGGATACCTTTCCGTACCCCGGGGGGACAACCTCAGTTGATGCCCTATGGATGGGCGTGCCGGTGTTAACCCTCAAAGGAAATCGCTTTTTGTCGCACCTCGGGGAATCGATTGCCATTAATTCAGGGCAATCGGCCTGGATTGCGCAGAACAGGCAAGATTTTGTAACAAAAGCGGTGGCATTTGCGAGCGATCTCGAGGAGTTGGCTGCCTTGCGAAAGACTTTGCGGGGGCAGGTGATGTCTTCACCCTTGATGGACACGCCGCGCTTTGCACAAAACTTTGGCCAAGCGATTGAGGGGATGTGGGCGTGGCACTTGAATAAAACCAGGGTGTCGGACGTGATGACGAATGGGTTAATATCCGATGCAAAGTTGCATGGGGGAAAAGACAAGATGAAGCTCAATATGGGGTGTGGCCAGAACAAGGTTCCCGGATTCGTTAACGTTGATAAGTTCAAGGAGTGCTCACCAGACTTACAGATGGATCTGGAGGTCACGCCTTGGAAGCTCCCCGACAATTCGGTCGAAGAGGTCTTGTTTAATCATTGTTTAGAGCACCTCGGTGCGACGAGTGATGTGTTCTTTGGCATCATCAAAGAGTTGTATCGTGTTTGTGTCCCTAACGCCAAAATCCAGATCAATGTGCCACACCCCCGCCATGACAACTTTATTGGCGACCCAACCCATGTGCGCATTATTACCCCGCAGGTGATGTCGCTTTTCAGTAAAAAGAATAATGAAAAATGGAAGGCGACGCACGCTTCCAATACGCCACTGGCGCTCTATCTGGGTGTGGATTTTGAGGTGGAACGCACAGAGTTGCTGCCAGCAGAAAACTATCGGGCTGATTTGGTATCAGGTAAGTTAACCCGTGCCGAGTTTGATCGGTTGGCGCTTACGACCAATAATGCGATCAGCGAGATCAGAATGACGGTGCGAGCAATAAAGGTCTGATGTTGTTTTTTTGAATCAGGGCTATTTCAGCGCTAGTGTGATTAGTGCGCCAACGGTCGTCTTGATGTCCTGGGCAGCGCCATCGGCAATGAATTCCGGATGGTCAGGCGCTTCGTAGGGGCTGGAAATGCCCGTCATATTGGGCAGTTCGCCGCTGCGGGCTTTTTTATAAAGGCCTTTGGGGTCGCGCTGCTCGCAGATGCTTAGGGGTGTGCTGACATACACTTCCAGGAAGTGTTCGCTGCCAATGAGCTCACGGGCCATCTCCCGTTCCCGTTTGAAGGGGGATATAAAGGCGGTAATGACGATAAGACCCGCGTCAGCCATTAGACGAGCTACTTCGGCAATACGGCGTATGTTTTCGACGCGGTCGGCATCGCTAAAGCCCAGGTCTTTATTGAGGCCATGGCGGATGTTGTCGCCGTCCAGGATGTAGGTGTGTTTACCCGCCTGGTGAAGGGCGTATTCCAAGGCATTGGCCAACGTCGATTTGCCCGAACCCGATAGTCCTGTAAACCAGATTACCTTGCCTTTTTGCGCTTTGAGCGCTTCCCGGTCCTGTCGCGTGATGTCGAAATTTTGGGGAAACAGATTCAAGGCGGGCTTGTGTGTCATGGGCTGCAACAGGTTCAGGCGGACTTTGTAAAGATGCCATAATACAGGACATGATTGACTTAGCTTATGCAACAGCAGGCGCTCTGACAGGATTTATTGTCGGGATAACCGGGGTGGGTGGTGGTGCGCTCATGACGCCTATTTTGCTACTCTTTTTTGGGGTGGCACCCACGACGGCGATTGCAACAGATTTGTGGTTTGCGGCAACGACCAAAGTGGTTGGCGCCTGGATTCATCATGATGCCGGCCAGGTGGATTGGCAGGTGGTCAGGCGCATGTGGTTAGGCAGCCTCCCTATGGCGCTGGCGGTGGTTTTGGTGGTTGCCTTTGCTGGGCCTTTGGTAAAAGTGGCCTGGCTCACGCAGGCAATCGGCGCCGTGGTTTTGGTGACGGCGGTTGGGCTGTTGCTTGCGCCACGTCTTTATGCACTAGCGCGCGGCCGTCGTCTCGATAACCCCGCCCGGTTCAAGGCGTTGCAACCGGCGCTCACGGTGTTGGCCGGTGCAACCCTCGGGATTTGTGTTGCACTCACCTCGGTGGGTGCGGGTGCATTAGGTAGCGTGATGCTGCTTTATTTGTACCCGCTACGAATGACGCCGCACCGGCTGGTGGCGACCGATCTGATGCATGCGATCCCGTTGGCGGTGGTGGCAGGGTTGGGGTATCTCTTTGCCGGCTTGGTTGATTGGGAGATGCTAATGAGTCTGTTGGTGGGCTCGATTCCGGCGATTATTTTGGGAAGCCTTCTCGCTAGACGGGTCTCGGGCCGCTGGATACAGCTTTTGCTTGCCGTGGTGCTTTTTGTGGCGGGTTGGAAGACATTGGTCTCGACATAGGGCCGCATGAAAAATGCTTACTCGTTTTAGTAAGTGTTTTGTAAGCTCACAGGCAAAGAATGATTCGATAGCCCTAATCTTGCAGAAAGTGGTGACCCCATGTTTAAAAAGAGTGTAACGCATGCGACCCGTTGGGGATTAAGTGTTCTTTTGGCCATGGTATTGGTTGCCTGTAGCGGCGGTGGCGGTAGTGGTAGTTCAGGGGGCGGCACACCGGGTAGTCTGGCTTTCTTTCCGGATGCTCCGGTCGATGTGAGAGTTGGCAATAATTATTCCCTGACATTGTCGCTGGAAAACAGCAGCGGCGTTGCCGGTCAGGTCGTAACGGTGGCGGTGGAGCAAACCGCCATTGCAACGGTGGATCATACAACCTGTGTGCTCTCAAGCACCCCGGTGGCCAGCGAGTGTCATTTACAGATCAAGGGCATTGCGACGGGCGCTACCCGTATTACGGCCTCTGCCACAGGCTATGCCAGTGTTTCGCTGCCGATCGTGGTGAGTAATGGGGGCACGGTCAATTATGGGTCGCTGGCGGTTGCAGTCGGCCCGGGGGATAGCAACTATACGACCAGCTCGCCCGTGAATCTGGGTTACCCGGTGGGTGGTCAGCTTAAGGTGTATGCGCGTATTGCGGGGAGCCAGCTCCTGACTTCGGGTACAACGATCCGTTTTACGCCGGCAGCCGGTTCGGCTTCGCCCGCGTCCTGTTCGGTGACAACGGCACAACCTTTGTGTAGCACCACCATTAGCGGCTTGCCGGCTAGTGGGACGACTGCAATTACCGTGAGCGGGCTTAGTACCCAAGGGGCAGGGCATACGTATTCAAGCATTGTGGTGAATGCCACCCCGCAAAGCACGACCAATAATGGCCTGGTGGTGATTTCACCCGATAAAAAGGTAAATCTGATTCCTAATGGTATGAAGGGGCCGGTTTTTGCGAACTGGCAGTCGGTGGGTTCGGTAGCGGATACGCCGACACTAACGCTGAGTATTTCGGGTTGGACGGCGAATTCTCCGGTGTCCTTTTATAGCTTTACCAGCGGCAATAACACCACGCCCACCAAGTCCGGTAGCGTCACCTGTACGATGAATACGGCTCAGATTGACTATGGTTGTGGCTTCGGCATTATGGCGAGTGCTGATGCCGGTTCAGTAACTATTACCGGTTCATTGACCAGTGCCAATGGTCAGACTTATGCAACGCCCGATCCAATTACGATAACGGCCATCCCGAATTCAACGAGCGATGCCGTACGCGTGGTGACATTTACCAACACGTCAACGACAGAGAATCTGTGGATTGGCATTACCGGTGGTGCCGCATCGGCGTACCTTAACCCAACGACCAATGCAGGCTCGGCGGCGGGTCAGCGGATTGCCAAGCAGAATTCGCAGGCGAACTCGAAGTGCGGACCTACGAATCCACGGCAGGCTTGCCCGATGGGGTCGTCTTGTTTGCAACCAGGACAGAACCCTTCGGGTGACTTTGTGTGCTTCTGGGATCAGCCGACCCCTGTGCCCACCACAACTGGCGCCAATCCTTATTTGATGGCGCAGGGCGGTACTTCCTCGACCAAGCTCTATATTTCCAAGTACAGCCTGGCACCGGGAGATGGTGCGCTAGCGCCGATTCATTGGTCGGGTAATTTTTACGCGCGGCAACAATGTTCTGCTAACGGTACTTGTAAAATCGGAAGCTGTAATAGCGCCTATAGTGGGGGTGTTGGCGGTTGCGCCCCGGGCACCGGTGCATCACCACTGGGGGTCGTGACACTGGGCGAGGTGACTTTCCAGGCCACAACTGCATCGACAGCGGCCAATGCAGTCTCCGATTATTACGACGTTTCGATTATCAATGGGGTTAATAAGTCGTTGGCTTTTGGCGTGACGACGCCAAGTGCTACCGATCCTTATACCAACTGCGGTACGGCAGGGAGTGCCGCAGTCCAGGGGGGCGGCTATCCGGCGAATTTGGCAACGGGCATTGGCACGGCAACATGGCAGTTGACGCCATCCGCCGCCTCTTATCCAGCTGTTACAGGTGTGCCGACGTCGGAATATAGCCGCTTCTTCCGGTTGGTGGATGCGGATGCCAAGACGGCGACACAGTGTGCCTCGGCGGGTAATCCGAATTTGGGTACCTGTAGCGCCTCGCAGGTTTGCGGTTATGCCGTGAACAACACCGGTACTGCGACCACCACGGTGGTTCAGGGTGGTGCAAACTTTACGGGTCAAGATCTCTATTGCGGCGATCATCTGGCCTGGATTACGGCAGACACCATCTACGGCGTCAATCAGAGTGCGACGAATAATGCACCGTTCGGGTTCAATACTTCGGTGACAGGGGTGTCGGTGGGGAATCTGCAGATGTGTGAAGGCGGTTCTTTCAGTGCTTATACCAACTCGGCACAGGGTCAGTACTATGCGTGCGGTGGTGTGGCCTGGGATAACCAGACAACACCTGTTGCCGGTGGCCCAACAATGTCCCCGAGAAACCTGACCCGTGTTGCAGAACCGGTGCAGTGGTCTAACACCAACTGGATCAGCTATGTGCAGCCTAGCCTTTTGTGGCTCAAGCAGGCCTGTCCGAGCTGTTACACCTATCCGTTTGATGACAAGAGTTCAACGTTCCAGTGTTACAACGCGGCGGATAGCATTAACTACACGGCAACGTTTGGTGACACGAAGTAATTGATTGGAATTGGATGCAAAATAAAAACCGGCCAGTTGGCCGGTTTTTATTTGAGGATCTGGGTAACTTCGATGCTCGGCGCGTTACCCAGATCTCTGACTATTGCTGTACGTCGTTACCTGCGCCAGTGCTGGTCACCCGCGTCGTACCTAATGTATTGCGGAATGCCGGGTCTTGCACGTTAAGCACGTTACAACCAATACAGTTGCTTTGTACGGTCGTGTAAGACGCGGTATCAGCAACCGTGACGCCAAAGCCCACGTTGCCGCTGATGTTGCTGGCCTTGCCTGTTGTGGTACTGTTGGGGGGTGTAAAGATACCGGCATACGTATTGCGGCTGTTGCCACCGATATACACACCACCCATACCATTGCCAAAGACGGTGACCTGATCTGAGCTGATGCCGATGGCTGAGTTGAACAGGTAGTTGTGATGCGCATTGCCGACAATTTCAACACCATAGCGGCTGTTCCCTGAGAAGGTGTTTTGCGGTATCACGGACTGGTTGTAACCACCAATGTAGTTAAAGCTGGCATTGTCTTTGACCAGAACGCCGCTGCCACCGTTGCCATAGTTATTGCCCGTCGGGCTGTTGGCAAGCCATCCGGTGCCATCCGTATCTAGGCCGACGATGTTGGGGTCTACTGTTACACCATAGGCGTCACCCGAAAGCTCAATCCCGTTACCGTAATTTCCTGAGAAGACGTTGGTACGAATCAGGTTATTGCCCCCGGTAGCCGTGATGGTGATGCCGTTACGGCGATTGGGTGCAGCGCCCTGGAAGGCAAAGAGACCGCCAAAGGTGTTGAAAGTGGTGAAGCCACTGACTGTGTCTGCCACGTTAATGCCATCCAGGGCGTTACCCGCGGATACGTTACCGAGTGGGATGACGCCGCCGACCTGAACTGCGGTCGAGCTGCCCGTGACCCAGATACCATGCATGCCATTGCCAACCATGGTCTGGTTGTTGCCACCCGATCCGAAGAAGTTAGCCTGGACGGTGATGTTGTTGGCGTCCGAGATGTGCAGACCGTTGGCACCGTTGCCGCTAAGGACGTTGTAATAGATGAAAGGCTCATCGACAAAGGTACAGCCGATGAGTGAATTATTGTTGGCATAACGAATCAGAACCCCATCCAGACGGTTGGCGACGGCGCTGTTGCCAGACGCGCTCGTGCCCACAAAGTTACCGCTGAGCACGTTGTTCTCAGAGAAGTTTTCAATGAGAATGCCGTTGAGGTCATTGCCGGAGACCACGTTACCTTGTGGCGGACGAATGGCAACGATTGGCACGGTGCCTTTGTTGCCGGTCGGGTTGTTGGTTTGCTGGGTTGATGAGTCGTAGTAGGCGGTGCCACCGATGGTGTTATTGGAGGCTGCGGCTGTGATCAGAATACCGTTGCCATCATTCTTGATGGCGGCAGTGCCGGCACGATTGATGCCGATAAGGTTAGATTGAACCGTGTTGCCAGAGCTGCCGTTAATTTCGATGCCGTCACCACCGTTGCCGGAAATGAGGTTTGAGAAGTAGTTGGAGGCGCTGCTGAGGTTGTCGCCAATGCGGTTGTTATTCGAAGTGGCGTTGATGTGGATACCATCTTCTGCGTTACCAGCATCGGCACCAGTCAGATCGACACCGACCTGATTGAGCATGAGGGCAATACTGCCGGCATTGAGCGTGATGCCGTTGCTGCTAGAGCGAACAACAGCCAGGCCGGACATACCGGAAAGGCTGGACCCCGTATTGAAATTGAGCCCGTTATAAGTGTTATTGAAGTTGAGTGCAACGGTGGGGCCGTTTGTCGTGGTGTAGCCCGGAGCCGTGGTGCCGTCGATGAGTACACGACTGGTGATGGCCGGGAGATTGCTGGCCAGTGTGATGGTGCCTGCGACTTGGAAGGTGATGGCCGAATACTGACCGGGGTTGGCGTTTGCAGCCTCAAGCGCTGCACGGAACGACCCGGCGCCACTGTCGTTGAGGTTGGTCACGGCGTAGGTTACCGAGGGAGCGCTGCTCGTGCTGCTGGAACCGCCGCCACCGCCGCAGGCGACGAGGCCGGCGGCAATAAGGGATAGGGTGAGCGTCCGTAGGCGAAGTGGGTTAAAAAGTGTGGGGTGGGACATGAGATGTTCTCCGGAGTTTTTTTGCAATTTAAACAAGATTGCGTATTCAGTACTACTGCTGTTACAAACTGTTACACACAGAAAACCACATTCTATGGCGAGGTGATGATGGCTGGGGTAAGGTAATGCTGAAATAAAGGAGTGGTCGTGGGGCGTATCCTGTTAGTGGATGATGATGTGCGATTGAGTGGTCTGCTTTCCCGGTTTCTGGGTGAGCAGGGTTTTGACGTGCGTCTTGCCGGAGACGGCCGTGACATGTACCGTCGTCTGGAAAGCGGCCTGTTTGATTTGCTGATTCTAGATATTAATCTGCCGGGAGAAGATGGTTTGACGCTGTGTCAGCAGTTGCGCCGGCGCGGCAATCTGATTCCGATTGTGATGCTTACCGCCCGTGGCGACGATGCAGACCGGATTAACGGCCTGGAACTAGGGGCGGATGATTATCTGACCAAGCCCTTCAATCCGATGGAGCTTCTGGCGCGTATCCGGGCGGTGTTGAGAAGGCAGCCTGCCCAGCATCTTGATCTGCATGGTGCGCTCGGTGGTTCTTATGCTTTTGGCGATTTTGAATTGAATGTCCGGCAGCAATCACTTTACAAAGGCCCGGAGCTGATTCACCTGTCGACGGGCGAGTTTGCCCTGCTCCGATTATTTCTGGCGGCAGCCGGCCAGCCGATGTCCCGGCATCAGCTGGTCTTGCGCATGGCCTCTCGCGAGCATCAACCGGATCAGCGGGCGATTGATATGCTGGTGTCGCGGTTACGGAAGCGTCTGGATGCCCCGCACGCGGGCGAAAGCATGATTCGTACCCTGCGCGGCATCGGCTATGTGTTTGTGGCCGACGTGAGCGAGGCGCCATGAGCTTGAGGCTTTTTCGCTGGCGTGGCGGTATTTTGCGCCAGTTCTGGTCGTCTTTTGCGATTGTGCTGGTGGTTAACCAGTTGGTGCTGACAGCGGGTGTGTACATGTTTCTCTACCGGCCAGCGATCGATAGTTTTTCGTCACTGGCGTTGGCGCTGGTCGATGCCGGTTATCGGCAGCAAGGCATGTCGTCCGGACCCGGCCTGGGGTTTATCACACCTGGCTGGGTCTCCAATAATGAGATCATGATCGTGCCCGGGGAGGTTGAAGGGTTGCAGCCGCTGCCGCCTTATCCGGGGTTGCGATTGATTGGTGGTCGCATCCAGCAACATCTGGGAGGGCAGGTACGGATCGGCTTTAAAACAGACCCCGAGCAGATACTCTGGATTCAGTATCAGGGTGCACGTCCTTTTGCGGTGGGTGTGCCGATGGGCGATCGTCTGCAGGGTTTTAAGCTGCTCATGGCGGCCGTTATTGTGACGTTACTTCTGAGTAGCACAGCAGCCTGGTTGATCGCCGCGCATTTGTCGCGCCCGATAGCCCACCTTTCAGAGATGGCCCGACGGGTGGGGCAGGGGGAAAACGTGGGTGATGTCACCGTGAGTGACGATAGCCCCACGGAAATTGCCCATTTGGCGGCAGCCTTGAATCAGATGCACCAGGAGATTAACCAGATGTTGACTGAACGGGAACGCTTTCTGGCCGGTATTGCGCATGATCTGCGAACGCCGTTGAGCCGGATGCGGATCGCTCTGGAATTAGGGGAATCCAAGGACAGCGCGCTGAATGAGGGACTGCGCGATGATATTGAAGAAATGCGGGCGATTCTGGATCAGTTCATTGAGTTGTCGAAGCTGGATACCGAGCAGTCCGAGCCTACGCAATCCGCGGATCTGAATGCCCTGTTGAATTCGATTGCAGCCAAATATCGGCGGGCCGGGGAGGTGTTGCTACTTGATTTGCACACGATGCCGCCGCTCTCTTTTAAACCGCTGGCGCTCACCCGGCTGCTTTACAACCTGATTGATAACGCCTTGCGTTACGGTGAGGGGGGCGTTGCCGTGCATAGCCGTATGACCGAGTCAGGGCAGGTGTGTGTGTCGGTCACCAATCTGCAGTCGCAAAGCGTCAGAGACTCTGCCCTGGTGGCGGCATTGCGCTCTGCGGTGAATGGGCAGCAAAGCGGCTTGGGGTTGGCGATCGTACGTCGTCTGGCGGAGGTGCATGATGCCGAGGTGCGTATTTTGTCCGCGCCCTTGGGCGAACGAACGGTAGAAATTCTGTTTTCGCCGGTTGTGTAACAGTTTGTAACGGTTTCGGTGCGGTGAATGTTGTTCAGATATCCTTTAGCCAATGATGTTTAAATGAGGGTGAGACGATGAAGCGTAATAATTGGCTGGTTTCTGGCATGAGTAGCCTCGGTGTGGCATTGGCGCTGGTGGGTTGTGGCGGCGGCTCTTCGGATTCGCAAACCGCCCAGATCCAATATTCGCAAGAGCCGTCAATCGCTTCGGGTTCTACCGAAATTACCGGTATTCGTGGCGTCACCGGGTCGCCGGATGTCTATTTGACGGGGATCAATCAGGATAACGGCACCAACTATGCGCTGCTGTATCGAGGCCCGATTCAGATGACGAGCGCGAGCCAGTGGAACCGGATTGGCCCGACCGGCAAATGTATCGTGACTACGACCAACCCGTGTGAGGCTCCTTCAGGGTTGAATTTCTATGGCCCGAACAATGGCTCGAGCCCGGGGAATGTGGTGGTTGTGGGCAACTACAATATTGCGACAGACAGTTACCCTTACGGTCTCCTCTATCGTGGGGATGTGGCCGGTAATGGCACGTATACCAAAATTAATCCGTCTTCACTCCTGAGTATTCCGGCGGAGTTGAAGTACACGATCGCTCATAGCAATATGAACGGGGTGGTCGTGGGCAATTACGCAAAAACCGATGCCGTCGGCCACGCCTTCATCATGGCGATGGGCAGTACGCCGGATGACCCCAACACGTACACCTATTACGAAATTCCGAAATCGCTGGTTAGTGGAGCGGTCAGTATGACGGCTTATGGTATCTGGTACAACGCGGAGCGCCAGAACTACACGATCGTTGGTGGTTATAGCAAGGTGGATACCAAAGGCATTAGTACCGGCTATATCGTCGATTGGAACCCGGTGACCCAGCAGTTCAGTAATTTCATGTCGGTGTACTACAACAATGATCCGACCAATAGCCGCGTCACGCACTTCGAGGGCATAACCACCGACGATGCCGGGGGGTATTATCTGGCCACCGACTGGTCGTCGACTGGTGCGCCTGAAGGCGCCGCCCTGGTGCAGATCAAGCGCAATAGCGATGGCAGCTTTGCAATGCCCAGCTGGACCATGCTGGCTTATCCGGGTGCCACGGTGACATCGGCCAATACGGTCTATCGTAAGAATGTGCTGGGGGTTTATGGCGGCCCGGTGACACCATATCTGGCGACCGTGCCTTGATTCATTGAGGTTTCCTCCTCTACGCGCCTCTGGTTTCTGGCGTTGTAGTTTGCAAGCCCCTGAGATGTTTTGATCTTGGGGGCTTGAATTTTTTGAGGGTCGCCCCTAGTATTAGCACTCAACGGCATCGAGTGCTAACAAGCCTGGCTTGAATCTCGTTTTGCCGTCCGCATTTAATACAGACTCAAAGTTAAATTGTCCTCACTGGAGTTAAGACTATGAAAATTCGTCCTTTGCATGACCGCGTGATCGTCAAGCGTCTGGAAGAAGAACGTAAAACCGCCTCGGGCATCGTGATTCCTGATGCCGCTACCGAGAAGCCCGATCAAGGCGAAGTGATAGCCGTGGGCGCTGGCAAGATCCTCGAAGACGGCAAGGTTCGTCCGATGAGCGTTAAGGTCGGTGAGCGCGTGCTGTTCGGTAAGTACGGCGGCCAGCAAGTGAAGGTGGATGGCGAAGAACTGCTGGTTCTGCGCGAAGACGACATCATGGGTGTGGTTGAGGCCTAAGGCTTTTTGAAAACCTCCCAACCCATTGATCTGAATAAATTTTAGGAGAAACACATGCCTGCAAAGCAAGTTATTTTTGGTGATGACGCTCGTGCCAAGATTGTTAATGGCGTTAACGTGCTGGCCAATGCCGTTAAGGTCACCCTGGGTCCTAAGGGCCGTAACGTAGTTCTGGATCGTTCGTTCGGCGCCCCGACTGTGACCAAGGATGGTGTGTCGGTTGCCAAGGAAATCGAACTGAAAGACAAGTTCGAAAACATGGGCGCCCAGCTGGTTAAGGAAGTGGCTTCGAAGACCAACGACAACGCTGGTGACGGTACGACCACCGCAACTGTGCTGGCTCAAGCCGTTGTGCGCGAAGGCTTCAAATATGTGGCCGCTGGTTACAACCCGGCCGACCTGAAGCGCGGTATCGACAAGGCCGTGGCTGCTGTGGTTGAAGAGATCAAGAAGCTCTCGAAGCCAACCACCACCAACAAAGAAATCGCCCAGGTTGGTTCGATTTCGGCCAACTCGGATGCCGATGTTGGCGCCATCATCGCTGAAGCGATGGACAAGGTGGGCAAAGAAGGCGTGATTACCGTTGAAGACGGTAAGTCGCTGGCCAACGAGCTTGACGTGGTTGAAGGTATGCAGTTCGACCGCGGCTACCTGTCGCCTTACTTCATCAACAACCCGGAAAAGCAAATCGCTGCCCTGGATAACCCGTTTGTGCTGCTGTTCGACAAGAAGATTTCGAACATCCGCGATCTGCTGCCGGTACTGGAGCAAGTGGCTAAGGCCGGTCGTCCGCTGCTGATTATTGCTGAAGACGTGGACGGTGAAGCACTAGCAACGCTGGTGGTGAACAACCTGCGCGGCATTCTGAAGACCGTTGCTGTTAAGGCACCCGGCTTTGGTGATCGTCGTAAGGCCATGCTGGAAGATATCGCCATTCTGACGGGCGGTACGGTGATCGCTGAAGAAGTGGGTCTGAGCCTCGAGAAGGCGACTCTGGAAGATCTGGGCCAGGCCAAGCGTATTGAAGTGGGTAAAGAAAACACCACGATCATCGATGGCGCTGGTTCGGAAGACAACATCCAGGCCCGCGTTGGCACGATCCGCAAGCAGATCGACGAAGCGACTTCGGATTACGACAAAGAGAAGCTGCAAGAGCGCGTGGCCAAGCTGGCCGGCGGTGTTGCCGTGATCAAGGTGGGTGCTGCCACCGAAGTTGAAATGAAAGAGAAGAAGGCCCGCGTTGAAGATGCGCTGCACGCAACCCGTGCTGCCGTTGAAGAAGGTGTGGTGCCTGGCGGTGGCGTTGCGCTGCTGCGTGCCCGTGCTGGCATCGAAGGCCTGAAGGGTGAGAACCACGATCAGGACGCCGGTATCAAGATCGTTCTGCGCGCTGTGGAAGAACCACTGCGTCAGATTGTGATGAACGCTGGCGACGAGCCATCGGTCGTGATCAACAAGGTTCTGGAAGGCAAGGGTAACTTCGGTTACAACGCGGCTAACGGCACCTACGGTGATCTGGTTGAACAAGGCGTACTGGATCCGGCTAAGGTGACGCGTTCTGCCCTGCAGAATGCTGCTTCGGTAGCCTCTCTGATCCTGACTACCGATTGCCTGGTGGCCGAACTGCCGGACGACAAACCGGCCGGTGGCATGGGTGATATGGGTGGCATGGGCGGTATGGGTGGCATGGGCGGCATGATGTAACTCATCCGGCTGTCTGAGCCACAGCACGCGCTGTGGCTCAGCACCTCAAGCTGTGCGAAGCCCCCGTCGGGAAACCGGCGGGGGCTTTTTTGTAACAGTTTGTAACAGAACACTCTGAGCCAAAGTGCGTCGCGTAGGATATTAAAAAAGAAGTATTGATTTATTCCTACATGTTGGGTTCACTAAAAGGGTATTGAACATGACTGAAAAAACCAAACAGGATCAGAAGCAACAACCGCAGTTTTCCCGTCGGGATATGCTGAAATCTTCGGCAGCGTTAGCGGCAACGGCAGCGGTGTCTGCCTGTGGTGGCGGTGGTAGCAGCTCTTCGAGCGCTTCGAATAAGCCGAATATTCTGTTCATCATGGTTGATGAAATGCGCTATCCGCAGGTCTTTCCGACCGGCGTTGCCAATGCGACTGAATACATCAAGAAGTTCATGCCGAACCTTTACCGTCTCTGGGATGGTGGCGTTAAATTTGCAAACCACAATACGGCTGCCACAGCCTGTTCGCCCAGTCGCGGTGTTTTGGTCACTGGGCTCTATAGCCACCAGACCTGGTTTGGCACAACGCTCGTGGTTGTGCCTGGCCAGGCTAAAGCAGATTCGCCATCGCTGCAGCCTGGGTTTCCCACTTACGGCAAGCTGCTTCGGGATGCCGGCTATGTCACACCCTATGTGGGCAAATGGCATTGCTCGCAGCCTACTGGGTCTGCGGGAGAGCTTAATGACTATGGGTTTCAGGGTCTAACTTACCCGGACCCCATTGCCAATAATTTGCAGGGCACATTTGGGGATATGAGTGATCCGAGCTATTACTATTACAGTGATGAGTACATCGGCACTCAGGCTGCCACGTGGCTTAAGGGCAAACGCGAAGGGGATCAGCCTTGGTGTTTGACCGTTGGGTTTCAGAACCCGCATGATTTTGAGTTTTTCCCTGCCGGTACGGAGTTTCAAAGCTATACGAACTACTTTGCAGGGCAAACGACTTATGCACAGCATGCGAATTGGACAGAGATAGCCTGCGCCGATGCGCCAATTCCTTACCCGAATGTTCTAGTTAGTCCACCGTCCTACGGTTACCCGGCTACGGCACCTAACTGGCAGACTAAGGAGGTGATCGATGCCACTAAACCTAAAGCGCAAATATTGAATCGTCAGTTTTGTGAGGTGGAGTGGGGTGGCATTGCCCAGACCCCATCATCCACCACGTTCACCTTCGAAGCGTATCCGGGCGTCCCCACACCATCAACACCAAGCTATACGTATACAGTGCCTACGGATGCTAATGGCACACCGTATGGCATCGGCGTTTCTCCCTTTAGCTATTGGCAGAAGGGTTTGGATCTGTATACCTACATCCAGACTATTCTCGATAAGCAGATTGGGAAAGTTCTCGATTCTCTGACACCGGAAGTCGCCAAAAATACGATTATTGTGTTTACATCGGATCACGGTGATTACGCCGGTGCCCATGGCATGGTGGCAGGTAAGACGTTCTCGATGTATAGAGAACCGTTGAATGTACCGCTGATCGTAAAAGATCCGACGGGAACCTTTACCGGTGATACCGATACCATTCGTGAGCAGTTGACTTCGTCGGTAGATATGATGCCGATGCTGGTCAGCTTGGCGTATGGCGGCCAGAAAACCTGGATGCAGGGTGATTATGCAGAGATGTACGGGAATCGTTACGATATGTTCCCAATTCTCAAGTCTGCCAGTGCTAAGGGATTAGATTATGCGTTGTTTGCCACTGATGAGTGCATGGCGGGTGAGTTTGATTTCGCCACAGTGCCGAACGCAGAGGGTCAGAAAACGCCAGCGCATATCGTGGCAGTCATAACGCAGCAGTATAAGCTGGGGGTTTACTCCCGGTGGCCGGGAGGTACAACGGTTCCATCGCCGATTGATCAACAGTATGAGTACTATGACTATTCGACGGCAAGGGGGAAATTGGAAATGGATAACACCTATGCCACAACGCCTGCAGCACGTGTAATTAAAGACAAATTGCTCAACGAGCTTGTGCCAACTGTCCTTGAAAAGCCATTGCCTCTGGCATACCAAGAATCGCAAAGAATAGCCAAAGCCGAGTTGGAAGCATTTAACTATTTAATGAAGGCCTCGGGCACTCAGTAATTCTAATGGCAGCTGTGCCCCCGTCAGGAAACTGGCGGGGGCTTTTGTTTTGGTTCATGCAAATCCAAAGTTGTACTTTAAATTTGCAAGGCTACATTTCATGCTGTAAATTATGCGCATAAATAGATGCATGATAGGTGCTTTATGCGATCAAATCCTGATTCATCCCGCTCTCCTCGTGGAACGCGCAAACCAACGAATGTCTCAATTGGTCAGGCCTTGATTGAGGAAGCTCGGGTTTTGAACGTCAATATTTCTCAAGCGGCCGAAGCCGGGTTGAAAGCTGCGCTGTCGGAAAAGCGCGCCGAGCTCTGGGTGCAGGAAAACCAGCAAGCGATTGAAAGTTCGAATGCCTATGTTACGGAGAAAGGTTTACCGCTCGCCAAGTATCGGAGCTTCTGATGGCGCGCTTCTCGGTTTATGAGAATCCCGATGGTGGATACTTGCTGGATGTACAGGCAGACCTGCTGAATCATCTCAACACACGTATGGTGGTGCCGCTCATGTCGATGGCAGACGCGCCCAAGCCTGCGGGTACGCTGAATCCGGTTTTTGAAGTGAATGGTGTCGACTGCGTCATGGTGACCCAATTCATGGCTGCTGTGCCTGCTTCGATTCTTAAACAGCAGGTCGCGACACTCGAAGTGCATCGCGAAGAAATTGTGTCTGCGATCGATTTGTTAATGCAAGGTTTTTAATAAGGAATTTCTATGAATCACCCCGCACCCGTCAGTACTCGTAAAGGCATCATCCTGGCCGGTGGTTCCGGCACGCGTCTTTACCCGGCGACCTTGTCGGTCTCGAAGCAATTGTTGCCGGTCTACGACAAACCCATGATTTATTACCCGCTGACCAGCTTAATGATGGCCGGTATCCGCGATGTATTGATAATCTCGACGCCGCAGGATACCCCACGCTTCGAACAGCTCCTGGGCGATGGTTCGCAGTGGGGGATGAGTCTCACCTATTGCGTGCAGCCGTCCCCGGATGGTCTGGCCCAGGCGTTTATTCTTGGTGAAGCACACGTGGGTAACAGTCCCAGCGCCCTCATCCTAGGCGATAACCTCTATTACGGCCATGACTTTGCGTCGATACTTAAACGTGCGGATGCTCAGACAGCCGGTGCCTCGGTCTTTGCCTATCATGTCACCGACCCGGAGCGTTATGGGGTCGTTGAGTTTGATGCCAGCGGGAAAGCCCTTTCCATTGAAGAGAAGCCGGTCAAACCGAAGAGCCGCTACGCGGTCACCGGCTTGTACTTCTACGACAACCAGGTCGTGGATATTGCCAAGAGCATCAAACCCTCGGCTCGTGCTGAGCTCGAAATAACCTCGGTCAACGAGGTTTACCTCAAGCAGGATCAGCTCAACGTCGAGATCATGGGCCGTGGTTATGCCTGGCTTGATACCGGCACGCATGATTCCTTGATCGAAGCCGCCCAATTCATTCAGACCATTGAGCATCGTCAGGGTCTTAAGGTGGCTTGTCCGGAGGAGATCGCTTTCCGCAATGGCTGGGTGAATGCGGAACAACTCGAGAAACTGGCGCAGCCCTATCTCAAAACCGGTTACGGCAAGTACCTCGTTGATCTTTTGAATGGGAACCACTGATGAAAGCGACCCCTACCCGGATCCCTGATGTTTGGCTCATCGAGCCTCGCGTCTTTGGCGATGAGCGTGGCTTTTTCTTCGAAAGCTTCAACGAGCAGGTCTTCAACGCGGCCACCGGTAACACGCTGGCCTTCGTTCAGGACAACCACTCCAAATCCACGAAGGGCGTGCTGCGAGGCCTGCATTATCAGCTCGCCCCGCGGGCGCAAGGTAAGCTGGTTCGCGTGGTGCAAGGAGAAGTTTTTGATGTGGCGGTGGATATCCGTGAAGGCTCCCCGACCTATGGGCAGTGGGTGAGCGAAATCCTGTCGGCCGACAATAAGAAACAACTGTGGATTCCGCCGGGCTTTGCGCATGGCTTCCTGACGCTGTCCGAGACGGCCGAGTTTCTGTACAAAACGACGGATACCTGGTCACCGGAACACGAACGCGCCATTCTGTGGAATGACCCGACGCTGGATATTGCCTGGCCACTGGATGCACTGAATGGCCAGCAGCCCGTGCTCGCGGCAAAGGATGCCGCAGGCAAAGTGCTGGAAGAGGCCGAAACCTGAGGGGTTCTTAAAAATCCAGTGAACCTTTGGCATGCAAATCGCTATTAAGAGGGTGCGAACATAGGCATATGCTCGTCATTTCTCCTCTTGCGTCATTGGGCTCCTTCGGGAGCCTCTTTTTTGCCCGAGAATTCAATGACCTTGTTGTACTGTGCATCGAGCAGGATGAGGCTGCTGTTATTCAGGTGGTAAGCCGTCACCGTTTGTAAGGCTTTGAAGTAAGCGGCCTCCTGCTGGTCGGCATTGCCGGGGCAGGCCATGCGGGTGCTGGCAGCCGGGCCGAAGTGGATGGCGTTTTGGTCACCCAGCGTCACCTGGCCGGTGTAGCGATTACAGCTGCTGTTGCCCGTGGCGCGAAACCCCGCTGGGTCGCTATCGATGGTGAGGGTGGGTGCATTTTCCGAGACGCTGTTGCCATTGATGCGGGTGGCAACCCACAGGGTATTCTTCAGGGCGGTGGATTTGACGATGGCCTGGCGCAGCTCGGCGCGGGCGGCCTCGAGTTGAGCCTGCAACGCGGGGCTTTTGATCAGGGTGACGCCGACGAGTGTTCCGAGGACCTGACCAGAGCGAACGTCAAAGGGATGGTGGGCACCGCAGACAATACGGTGACGGCCGTATTGTTCGGCACGCTGCATGATGGCCGGGGCATCGTCGGGTAACAGGTAGGCCAGAACAACGGCGCTACTGAAGGCCATGCTGGTGTGGCCGCTGGGGTCGCTGGCGTTGATGTCAAAGTTTTTGGGCGGTAGACAGGGCACGATACTGCTGTCGACCTGATAGGGGCGCTGCCGGTTGAACGTGGCTTTGAAAATACCGGTCTGGGCGTTTTCATTGGCGCGCACGGTTTTGAAGAGGGCTTGGGTGGCGGGCAGCTTATCGAGATTAAAACCGGGTAGCGTGTCGGCAAACAGGCGGACGCTTTCGTTGGCCGCATCGCGACGGGCGGCTTCCCGCTGTTCGGGCGATGCATCGCGGTAGGCGGCTTTGATCGCCTCGCGTTCAACTTGTGCTTCAAGCGAGTGGTCGGGTGGCGGCGCCGGCAAAATCTGTAGCGGATCGAAGGTGCCAGGCGGCAGAATGAGCGCGGGCGGCTTGGCCTGTGTCGGCAGGCTGATGCAGGCGGCCAGAACCAAGGTGGCAACCAATCGGTGGCAACGTGCTGAGGCGCGAGAGGAGATCGGCATGGGGATTCGTACACATTCAACAATGGATCTGCATTGTCGCAAAGATTCGAGCGTAAGCGTTATTGTCAATGCTGCGCCGCAAAACTTTATTGAGCCGGCCTTTGCTAGACTCTTACGCGAAACTGACAGCCAGCAACAAATGCGGCTGAAAACTATTTAACAAGGGGATGCTGGGCATGCGTGTGTTGTTGGCAGAGGATGATTCGATAATTGCCGACGGGATCGCCCGGGCCCTGCGTAAACTGGGCTACGCCGTGGATCTGGCGGAAACGGGGACAGATGCCGATACGGCCCTGCAGTCCTGCTCCTATGATCTGGCGATTCTGGATATCGGGCTGCCGCGCATGACGGGTCTGGAAGTGCTGCGTCGTTTGCGGGCGCGCAATACGCCGGCGGCCCCACATGTGCCGGTGCTGATGCTGACGGCGCACGATGCACCGTCGGACCGTGTGAAGGGTCTGGATCTGGGGGCCGATGATTACATGGGCAAGCCCTTTGATCTGGATGAGCTGGCAGCACGGGTACGGGCGTTGATTCGCCGCAATTCGAATAGTTCGCCGCAGATGGTGTGCGGTAATCTGACCTACGATCAGGTGGGGCGTGTCGCCACGCTGAGTGGTCAGACGCTGGATCTGTCGGCCCGAGAGATCGGGCTGCTGGAGATTCTGCTGGGGCGCATTGGTCGCCTGGTGAGCAAGGATCAGCTGGTGGATCACCTGTGTGGCTGGGGTGAAGAAGTGAGCCACAACGCCATTGAAGTGTATGTGCACCGCCTGCGCAAGAAGCTGGAAGCGGGCGGCGTGCAGATCGTGACGGCACGCGGTTTGGGCTATTGTCTTGAAAAGCCGCACGAAGACAAAGCACCGGCCTAACCAGCGCTCCCTGTTCGGGGAGATTCTCGACTGGATGCTGGCGCCACTATTGTTTGTGTGGCCGCTCAGTATTGTGGTGACGTACCACTATGCCATGTCGGTGGCGGCCAACCCGTTTGATCAGGCCTTGCGTGAAAACGTGCTGGCGATTTCCCGGCAGGTGCATTTTGTCGAAGGTGCCACGCAGCCGGTGGTGAGCTTTTCCCGTTCAGCCCACGCGTTGTTAAGGTCAGACGAGACGGACGTGGTGTATTTCCACGTGATTTCTTCGGCGGGTAAGCTGATTCAGGGCGACCGCGAGTTGCCCGTACCGATTCCGCTGATCAAGCCGCAGACGCCGGAAAACGAAGTGGGCTTCCGCGATGCCGAGCTGGGCGGCGAAGAACTGCGTATTGCCTATACGGTGGTCACATCGGCGGATAACCCCAAAGACTGGGTCGTCGTGGAGGTGGGTGAGTCGCTGGAAAAACGCAACCAGCTGATCAACCAGATTGTGGCCAGCGTGATTCTGCCGCAGTTTTTTATTGTGCCGGTGGTGGTGGTGCTGGTCTGGTTTGGTCTGGCGCAGGGGTTGCGGCCGCTGCGGTTTCTGAAGTCACGTATTGCCACGCGTAGCGAACATGATCTGTCGCCGATGACGGTGCGGCGCTTGCCGGAAGAGATTCAGCCGCTGGTCGAAGCCTTTAATGATCTGCTGGATCGCATGCGCGATAACCTGGAAGTGCAACAACGCTTCATAGCCGATGCGGCACATCAGCTGAAGACACCGCTGACGGCACTGAAGACCCAGGCGCAACTGGCGATGTACGAAGATGAGCCGGAGGCGTTGCGTGATTCGTTACAGCGTATTGGCAGCAGTGTGGATCGGGCGTCGCATCTGGTCTCGCAGCTCCTGACATTGGCCCGGGCCGAAAGTACGGGAGATATGCAATCCGAGACGCGGGTCGACGTGGCAACCCTGGTGCGCGAAGTGGCCGAAGAATGGGTGCTGCCAGCGGCCCAGAAGCATCTGGAACTGGATTTCGAAGCACCGCCAGCGGGGGCGCCGGTGTTTGGTAACGCTTTTCTGCTGCGCGAGATGGTCAGTAATCTGATTGATAACGCGATCCGTTATACACCGGGAACGGTCAACGAGCCGGGGCAGATTCATGTGCGGGTGATGGATGTGCGCGAGGCGGCGCATCTCACTCAGACCGAGGAAGGCGCATTCGTGAAGCGACCATCGCGCTGGGTGGTGCTGGAAGTGGAAGATACCGGCGTGGGGCTGACCGAGGTGCAGGCCGAGCTGGTGTTCGAACGCTTCTTCCGCGTGGATGACGCCAAGACTTCGGGCAGCGGCCTGGGTCTGCCGATTGTGCGGGAGATTGCTGCCTATCATCATGGTGAGGCACGGCTGCTGCCCAACACCTCCGGCAAAGGCGTCACGGCGCAGGTGCGGTTGCCGATGTATGTGGTGGCACCGCCGCAGCCGGCCAGGCCGTATCGGCCGCCGCTGATGCCGGGCGGCGTGTAATATTCATGCAGCCGTGCCGGTGCTATGATCGGCGCGGTTTCTGATTTCTGAAGGATAAAGACATGATCAAGGTCGGGATTGTTGGTGGAACAGGGTATACCGGGGTTGAGCTGCTGCGTTTGCTGGCGGCACACCCGGGCGTTGAGCTGAAGGCCATTACCTCGCGCGGCGACGCTGGGTTGCCGGTGGCTGAGATGTTCCCCAATCTGCGCGGTCATGTGGATCTGGCGTTTGAAGACCCGGCCAAGGCCGATCTGGGGGCCTGTGACGTCGTGTTTTTTGCAACGCCGAACGGCATTGCCATGCAGCAGGCACCGGAGTTGTTGGCCAAGGGCGTGAAGGTGATTGACCTGGCGGCCGATTACCGCATTAAAGATATTCCGACCTGGGAGCAATGGTACGGCATGACGCATGCGAGCCCGGATTGGGTGGCCAAGGCCGTATACGGCCTGCCGGAGATCAACCGCGCCGCCGTGAAGAATGCGCAGCTGATCGCCAACC